>NZ_AEXS01000151.1:0-61670 GCF_000204455.1 Paenibacillus sp. HGF5
GGGCGGGGCCTGCGGCGGCGGCTTCGCGGAGCTGCCGCCGTAGAACTGGGCGGCGCGGGCTTTGCGCGCCGCCAGCCGCTCGAGGCCGCCCTGCTCCGCAGCCTCGCCGGCAGGGGCCGGCCGCCTGCGGAGCAGGGCGGCCATCCGTGCGCCGATGGCGCCCCATGGCAGAGCCAGGCGCCGCACGGCGATGTCGGCGACCCACAGCAGCAGGGCCGCCGCCAGCAGCGGGTAGCTCCAATCATGGAGCTGCATCCGCGAGGTCGCCTCCCGGTCGAACACTTCGGCCGGGTCATCCCAGGATAACACGCGGCCCCCGGTCGCTTCGGCCAGCCGTTTCATCGCTTCCTCGCCGCTGCCGGAAGATAGCCGGTATTCCGGCGAATACGGCACCACGAAGCCGGTGCCCGGCGCAGCTTGCAGCGGCTCTTCCCCGCTCGCGTCCTCAAGGGACATGAGGAAGGCTCCCGGCTTGGAGACGTTGACGAGTCCGGTATAACGGCCGGGCGCCTCCTGAATGAGCTCCACCGTCTGCTCGCCGGCCTCGTCATCCCCGATCACCGCATTCAGTTTCTCCGGCGGATTCTCCCCATTGGCGATGACCTGCAGCTTCACCTGGTTGCCGGCCGTCTCGGTAGTGACTTCATAGGGCGACGACGTAAACTGCGGGAACGTCCACTTCACGATTTCGGTCAACGTATCGGCGAACCCGGACCACGACACCCACTCCTTGGACCACTTCCCGCTTAAATCGCTCGTCCATGCCACCGTCCGGCCGGATCCGTACTGCCATCGCGACAGGATCGGGTCCGGCTCCGGACTGGACAGAACCGTCTGGGCCGAAGACTTCGGCGTTGCCGCGACATAACCATACAGCCCCGGAACGCCCTGCTGGAACAAACTCGCCCAATCGCCCGGGTTCTGAACGGCCGGGACAAAGGGTTTATCCACGATATAGGATTTGGCCAGCATCACGGCCTCCCGGCTGAATACCGCCGGCAGCGTGGTTTCATCCTCAACGAAATAATAACGGCCCTTGGCCGCATCCGCCAAGGATTGAAGCAGGTTGGTGTCCGCATCCATCCCGACCGCCACGGAAGACATCGTGATTTTGTTCTCCACCATCGTATCGGTCAAATCCTGATATCCGGAATTCATCGCGGACTGACCGTCGGTCATGAGAATGATATGCCTGCGCTGGGCGTCAATCTTCAGCATTTCCTCCAGCGCCGAGGAAACGGCAGGATAGATATTGGTCCCTCCGGCGCTCGGAATCGACTGGATGCTGCTTAGCACCTCTTCCTTATCACCGAGCTTCTGCGGCGGTACGACCCACCACGGCTGATCGTCAAAGGCGACGACGCCGACCGTGTCCTTGGCTCTCATCAGCTCCACCGTGCGCATGGCCGATTCTTTGGCCAATTCGATCTTGTTGCCGTCCATGCTGCCCGAACGGTCGATGACCAGTATGAGGCCAAGCGATGGAATCTCCCGCTTGCCTTCCAGCTCCATCGAGACCGGCAGCGCCTTTTCGATCGGGGTTTTAAAATATCCGCCCATCCCGAAGCTGTCTTCGCCGCCCGCCATCATGAACCCGATGCCAAAGCTACGGACAGCCTGCTCGATCAGCTCCATCTGTTTGCCGCCGACGTCGCTGCCGGAAACGTTATTAAAGATGATGCTGTCGTACACGGCATACTTGGCCGCTTCCAGTGAGAGCAGCTCCGGCGGAATCACTTCGGTGCCGATCATGCCGGACTCGAGCGCTGCCGTGATATTGCCCGACGTGCCCGGAGTTCCCTCCACGATCAGCACGTTCGGCGGACCTTCCACCCGGGTAAAATCGAATGCCGCATTATTGGCCGAGGCTTCATCCCCGTCCATGAAGATTTCGGCACGGTAACGGTGGAGCCCCGGGTTCTTGGCCAGGCCCTTCACGGCGTACCGGTTCTCGCCTGGCGTTACATCCACGCGTTCCCGGCCGATCTCTCGGTTATCCTCGTAAATGCGCAGCTCGCCTGAGGTCTTGAATGTGCTGCGAACCATGACCTCCACATAGAACGACTCCGCCTGATACAGCTTGTCCGGAACCTTCAGCTCCTCCACGGCAGCATCCTGGACGGCCTGCCTCGGAGTCGGAAGCACGTCAACGGCTATCCCCCGATCCTTCAGCAGCCTTCCCGCCGCCGCCATGCTGCCCACATTCTCCTCCCCGTCGGAGATCAACACGATTCGGGAATCGCTCTTGCCCTCAAACAGGCTGCCGGCCAGCTGAAGACCGGATTCCAGCCCGGTAAACCGCTGCTCCAGGAGCGCGTTCAAGGAAGCGCCCGCATTCTCCGCAGGGGATAGACGCCGCTCCACGGCGCCTTCAAGACCCGTGGAAACAACGGCGGTGCCATCCTTCTCGCCTTTTGCCGCAAGGGAATCGTTGATCCAGCTCGTGATCCGGGCCGAATCCCCCATGCTGTCGGAACGGTCAGCCAGATAAATGACCTGTTTATCCCTGAGAACGGTAAAGCCATGCAAACCCGAAATCATAAGGATTAATAATAGAATGACACAGGTTCTAAAGAATAAGGCCAGTTTTTTGCGAAAACCGCTTAATCGGAAATCCGATTTGTAGGCATAGTACAGAAATAAACCTGCCGGAATCAGCAGCAGCAACAACCATGGTTGGCTAAATTGAACGCCCACGCTGGTACACCCCCCATTCCGCTGCGATCACAGCCAGTGCCAAAGCGGCCAGCCATGGCATTAACGAGCCGGCACGGTTCGTCTTTTCGTTACTCCCGGATGTGCCGGAATCAGCTCCCGCTTCAGACTCACCCGCGTTCGTTGCCGCTTGGCTTACCGGCGGGCCTTGATCCTTGCTCCAATCCGCCTCGTACGGGTCTGCAGTTACAGCAAGCCAATAATTAAGCTTCTCGCCCGCTTCATTCTGCTGTTCAAAAGCGTACAGCCCCGGATATTCCGGCACAAGCTGTACCGGAGATATCCCTTGCTCATTCCGGAGGACTTCCGCAGCAGAGAGGCCGTCATCCAGAGCAAGACCGCTCTTGGGGATCCATTTGGCCGCTACCGTATCCGCTCCAATCGGAATATCCGCTTGCGCGCCGGCCATATATCGGCCAAGCCCGCTTCCCTTGCTTGAGGTCATCCACTCCAGCGCATTGCTGACCATGACCGGAAATTCCGGCGATAACGGAAGGTCGCTATCCTGAAGAAGGAAATTGAAGGATAATCGAGGCCGTCCGTTTTCGCTCCCCGCATAGACGATCGGTTGATCCCCCAGCTTAATGACGGGTTCCCCCCAAGCAGGGGCCTGATCCACCAGCGTACCGAAATAGACCCCGGACAAGGTGACATAGGCAGTCACCGGATGCTTGGCAAGCACGGCGCGTCCTCCTTGGTTGCCGACTTTGGCATCTTCTCCGCCAATCGTCCATAACGGAGTCTTGGCCGTCAGATCCGCCCACTTCCCTTGCCGGAACCCTTCCGGCACGTTCCCGTCGATGACAAGCAGATCAAATTCGCCTTCGGGCACGGGCGGCACATCCGCAGCTGCGCTGCCCTTTCCCGCCTCCATATCCGCACTGCCGTTGTCCTCGGCGGTCTTATCTTTGGATTCGTCCAAAGCTACCCGGGTGACTTCGGCACCGCTCAGCTGAAGCGCCTTCTCCAAGAACAGATTGCCTGAAGTCAGCAGCAGGACGCGCGAAGATCCGTGCCCCAAACCGAACGCAAAGGAATGATTGTCTGCCGTATACCCGTCATCCTGAGATAACTCAAGTCGGTACACTTCAGCAAACGGCAGATCGGAAAAGGATTCGGTTAATCTCTTCCCCGGCTCCAATTCAAGCATCCTGCTGGTCAGCAGCTCTTCATCTCCGTAAAGATTTACTTCGGCCGATACAGATGCCTCGGCATTCGTGCTGAGGACGGCGACCGCCGCATATGATGAATCCGCATTATCTCTAGGTGAAATGCCGAATTGATCAATGGACACGTTATGCGGGAGCTCGCCCTGCACCTTCTCAACGGAAACCGGAACCTGAAACGCTATGGGGGCCGTGTCCGGCTTCCAGTAGCTGTCCGTAAAGATTACGACCTCTGCATCATGTTCTTCCCGCGTCAGCGCCGAAGCGAGCGATAAGGTTTCCCTGTAGGACGCCTGTCCGTAATAGGGACGTAAATCATCCACGGCCTTATCGATGGCGGCACGGTCGCTTTCATGGGATACAAGCGTCATGGGACTTGCTCCTACGGACAGCAGGGTGATCTCGCTCCGTCTCCCCCGGTCCTTCACATATTCCTTAATTCGTTGCTGCATCCATTCCAGCCTGGTTGCGGCTCCGCCTTCAGCGGACGGCTGCATCTGCGCGCTCATGCTGCCCGAGGTATCGGCAACGATGACCACATGGGCGCTGCCTCCGCCGGACACCTGCATAAAGGGCTGCATCAGTGCGAAGACCATCAATGCCGCAGCAAGCAGCTGGAGCCACAGCAGAAGCCGGTTCTGCAGCTTCTGCCACGGCCTGTTGGCCTCCAAGTTCCGGAGCACCCGCTCCCACAGCAAGTGGCTGGGAACGGTTGTATCCACATATTTCCGCTTGAACATATACATGAGCACGATGGCCGGCAGCGTTAAACCGAACCATAGACTCAGCCAAGATTGAATCCCCAACGTGTCCCCTCCTTACTCCCATGGACCCTGACTAACGAGACATGCCTGTACTTTCCCCGAGCATCGGATGAAGGCCTATCCATCTCTTCCTATTTTTCGAACCAGTTTTCAGCTTGTTCGTTTCTTGAGATCACAGGCAGGTCCTGGTGAAGCCTGTTAAGCAATCGCTTGTGTATCATCTGTGTTATCCTGTCGACAAACCTCCGAAAGCACAAAAGATCCGGCAAATGCATGGACAGAGCCTCTACAGGAGTCCCGCTCTATCCAGTAACCAGACCAGCTCCCGCAAGCACCCCGAACATCGCGTCCGTAAGCGGCATATCCGCCGGAATGAGCACGTAAGACATGCCCCGTTCCGCGCATACGCGGGACAGCATCGTCCGGTATCGCTCCAGCTCCTCCTTGTAAGCATCCAGCACTTTGCCCGTCAGCGCCACTTCCTTGCCGCTCATCGTTTCGCTGTCCACCAGCCGCAGATCGCCGGATAATTTAGGCTCCAGCTCCTCCCGCGACAATACATGCACCAGCACCACTTCCTGTCCGGTACCGGACAAAAGGGAAAGCGACCTGAACAATTCCTCCTCGCCGCCCTCCAGCCAAAAATCGGAGAACACCCAGGTCATTCCCGGCTGCCGGGGCAGTGCGCCAGGAACCGCAAGCGCTGCGCCCAAGCTGCCCTCGCCACCCGTTTCTGCCCCTTGCAGAAACGAAAACAGGCGATGAGCCGAGCCCTTTCCTCTCATGATCGGAAGACGGGCGTTAATCGAACGGCTGTAACAGGCAACCTGCAGCCTGTCGTAAGACGACAACGCCATGTAGCCGATGCTTGCGGCGAGTTGACGCGCTAGCAGCCATTTAGAGCTGCCCTTCGTTCCCGCCGGATCGGCGGCGCTTGGTTCCGTAGGCGATGACATGACGGCCCCCATCGATGCGGAGCAATCCACGAAAAGGCTCACGGTCAGCTCCTGCTCGTCCATGAATTGACGAACGAAGGCTTTTCCCGTACGGGAATAAACGCCCCAGTCAAACCTGCGGACATCATCCCCGGGCGAATACACGCGGTAATCGGCGAATTCGAGGGACGAGCCGAGCCGGCGGGATCGCCTCTTTCCCTGCAGCGTTCCGGCGACCCGTCGTTTGGCATCCAGGCTCAAGCGCTCCAGACGAGGAAGCCATTCCGGAGGAAGCAGGTGCGCGCCCCCGCTCACGCGGATGCCTCCAGCGCTTGCAGAACCTCCCGAATGACATCGTCCGTGGTAATGCCGAGCGCCTGCCCCTCGAAATTCAGGAACAAGCGGTGGCGCAGCGCTGATAAAGCCACGGCGCGAATATCGCCCGTGGATACATGCATCCGCCCGCTGCACAAGGCCCGGACTTTGCTTACCGAGATGATGGACTGAATGCCGCGCGGTCCGGAACCGAATTGGACGTATTTACGGACAGCCTCCGGTGCGGCCGCCTCCTCCGGATGCGTCATCATCAGCAGACGAACCGCATAATCCAGAATCTCTTCGGCAACCAACACTTCCTTCGCCCCGCGCTGGATTTCCAGCAGCTCGTCCCCGGTCATTTGCCGTTCCACCTGGAATTCGTGTGAGGACGTCGTCCGCTTCACGATTTCCTTCAATTCGTCCGCGCTGGGATACGTTACTTCGATCTTCAGCAGAAAGCGGTCAAGCTGGGCCTCCGGCAATGGATACGTCCCCTCGTTCTCCAAGGGATTTTGCGTGGCCAGAACGAAGAAAGGCTTTGGCAGCTGATGGGTTACGCCCCCCACGGTGACGGTCTTCTCCTGCATCGCCTCGAGCAAGGCGCTCTGGGTTTTGGGCGTGGCGCGGTTAATCTCATCGGCCAGCACGATGCTGCTGAACAGCGGACCCTTTTGAAAGGTCATCCCGGTGTCCCCATGCTGTCCGAACGACAGGATATTGGTGCCCGTTATATCGCTTGGCATCAAATCCGGCGTAAACTGTATGCGGGAAAAGGACAGGTCCAACGCCTCCGAAACGGTGCGGACGAGCATCGTTTTGCCGAGACCCGGAATCCCTTCCAGGAGGGCATGGCCCCCCGCAAAGATACACCAAAGCATCTGCTCCACAACATCCTGCTGTCCGACAATCACCTTGCCGATATGTTCGCGCAGGCCCGATATTTTCTCCATCCATTCCTGTGGTCTCACTGCAATATCCGACATGGACGAAACCTCCATCTTCTTGGTAAAGTTCAAGTTCTCATTCTAGCCTTGGTGCTCGGCTCTTCGATCCCTACGGGTTCGGATTGATCTGTATGAAATATTCCTCCACCAAACCTTGCATCTGGTCCGGAAGCTGATTGCGGTCTAACGTTTTGCGTGCTTCGGTCTCATAATCGCGGTACACTTCCTCATAAGGCCTGGACATGCCCGGAACCGTCGGCGATACGCCGCCCTTCTGTATATCTCCGCCGCTGTCCTTGATCTCGCCGGAATCGTTCTGCACATTGCCGCTGCCCTTATAATCCCTAGGGATGGTCACGAGCTCACGGCCGCCTGAGCCAAGACCGGCTCCGCTGCCCGTGCCGCTTCCCGATCCGCCGCTGCCGCCCGATCCGGAACCTGCTCCTGAGCCCGAGCCGCTTCCCGATCCGGAGCCGCTGCCTGTGCCGGAGCCTTGGCCTTGACCTTGGCCTGCACCGGAGCCGCCTTCACCTGGAGCTCCCTCCGAGCCCTCTCCTTGTTCGCCAGAGCCTGCACCGGAGCCGGCCTGAGCCAACGCCTCGGCACTGCCGCCGTTACTCCACGCATCGGATACCGACATCCCCGCAGCCGCCATCTGATCGGCCAAGCTCAATCCTTGCGAAGCAAGGGAGGACGCCAGCGAGGACGCGGACTGCGACTGGCTGTCCGACGCGGCTTTGGCTTGCGCTGCTTTCGCCAGCTCCTCGGCCAGCTGCTGGAGCGCTTCTTCCAGCTCCTTCGGCAGCTTGCCCTCCTTCAGCGCATCGGCCGCTTTTTTGAGCTCCTGCTCCAGCTTGCCGTCTTCCATCTGCTTGGCAGCTTCCTCAGCCAGCTTTTTCAAAGCATCGGACAGCTCGTTCTTCTCTTCCTGGGACATCTTCTTCACCTGCTCGGTGAGTTTCTTCATTTCCTGCTTCAGCTCATCGGCCATGCCCTCGGCAAGCTTTTTCCCCACCTGGGACAGCGCCTTCTCCTGCTGCATTTGCTTAGCCAGCTCCGACAGCGCCTTCGCTTTTTCCTCCTGCTGTTTCGCCAGTTTCTCCAGCTCTTTCATGGCTTCTTCCAGCTTCTCCAGCGCTTGCTCAGGATGCTTCTCCTGCTCCAGCGCTTTTTTCAGTTCATCCAGCTTTTCCTGAAGCTTTTTTCGATCGGCAGGATCCAGCGTTTCCTTCTGGAGCTCCTCCGCCAGCTGTTCGGTTTTGGCTGCCTGCTCCTTCATCCAGCTCTGCGCCTCTTTGGCAGCCTCCACCTTCTTATCCATCGGGTTCGGAACGAACACCAGGATGAGTACGGCAGCAAGCGAGGCACCGCAGATCAGAAGCTGTTTTTTTCGGCTAGGGGAAGGCAGACGCTCCGGCAGACGTTCCGCAAAACGCGCACCGTAACGCTCCGCCTGCTCGCGCTGCCATTTGGCGGCCAACGATTCTTCCTCCTTGAACGACAGCGCCGTCACCATCATATCGCTTCGCTCCGCTCCGTCCGGAACATGGTCCATCGCTGAAGCCGCTTCTTCGATCGGCACCCGATGCAGCCAACCCCATAACAAGCCTATGAAGCCCGCCCCCACGGGAACGGCCACGGATGCGACGGGAAGCCAGGCTATAGGCACGAATCTCCCAAGCACCAGGAGCAGCAGCAGCGCGGCCAACCCTGCCATAAGCCCGTATAATGCATACGTGATGACGCGGAACTGCTGCAGCCGCCGTCTTGCGGCTTCGATAAAACGCATGATGTTGTCCATTGCTCTCACTCCTTACCGTACTCCTTGCATGATGTTACGCTTCGTTCCCCGCGGTTTCCGGCTCCTGCGGCAGCTGGGTTTCATTCTTATCCTTGCGTTTGCGCCTTGCGACAGGACGGATATTCCGTACGGCAACCCACAGGGCTAGAACGATCACCACCGAATACACGATGAAAAATTCCAGCCACAATTCGATCGGCGCTTTGCTGTTCAGGCTTCCTCCGCGCAGCAAGAACGCGTCCTCCGAAAAAGACGGGTTGAACAAACTCATCATCGCCCCGGCCGGGTTCAGGCCCAGCACATAACCGACCCAAGAATAACTGCCCGGTACGATCGGCTGCCCGCTTTGATACATATTCCGCTGTTCGATTCCCATGAAGAACAGATACAGCAGGCCTGTAACAAGGAATATGATCAGGCCGGCCCCGTAGGTGACGATAATCGCGACGATGGTTCTTTTGAATAACGTGGAGAACATCACGCCGAGCGAACCGAGCAGCAGCATCACGAATAAATAAAAGGCAAACACGGAAACGAGCTGCTTCGGCGAAATCCCGCCGTACAGGAACACAATGCTGTAGATCGGCAGCGTAGCCAGCACGATCAGCGTCATGAAGCTGAGTGCCGATACCAGCTTGCTCAGCACGATCGTAGCCGAGCTCTGCTGCGTCGTCAGCAGCATGCTCAGCGTTTGCTTCTCCCGCTCGCTGCTGATGACGCCCGCCGTAAGCGCAGGGGCCATGAACGCGATAAGGACAAGCTGGGCAAAACTCAGGACATAGAACATCATCTGGCTCATCTGCGGATCGAATCGCTGAGGCCCCTGCTGTCCCAAATATAAGAAGAGATAAATGAAGCCCATGGCTATGGCGCCTAGCGCCAATACATAAAACAACACCGACAGCATGGAACGCGTAGAACGCATCCGCAGCCGGAATTCCTTGTCGATGACCGGATTGATCAGCTTTCTGCTCCAATTCATTCGCGGGGCCCTCCTTTGGTAATTTCGAGGAATACATCCTCCAGATTGCTCTGCGCTTCCTGAAACGAGACAATCGGAATTTCCCAGGAAACCACCTGCCGAAGCAGGGCGCTTTGCTGCGCGTCATCCCCGCCGTAATGAACATGGACGCCGGTGTTATCCGTTAATACCGACGTGACGAAGGGTTCGTCACGCAGTTTCTCGGCCAGCTCCTCTGCACGCTCCAGCGTGCGAATATGAATGACTTTTTTTACGCGAAGACGGCTCTGAATATCGGCTACCTTGCCTTGGGCAACCATCTCGCCGTGCTCGATTACCCCGATCTCATCCACCATCTCGGCCAGCTCAGGCAAAATATGCGATGAAATGATGATGGTCTTGCCCATAAGCTTCAGTTCCTTCAATATTTCGCGCATCTCGATCCGCGCCCGCGGATCCAGCCCCGAGGCCGGCTCATCCAGGATCAATACCTCCGGATCATGCACCAGGCACCGGGCCAGGCATAAACGCTGCTTCATCCCCCGCGAGAGACTGTCAACGTACGTATCCGCCTTGTCGCTCAGATTGACGAGCTCCAGCAGCTGCGGAATGAGCTGCTCCCGCTCGGCGCGCGGGATGCCGTAACTTGCCCCGTAGAAATGCAGATATTCTGTAGACTTCAGCTGATCGTACACGCCGAAGAAATCGGGCATATAACCGATCCGCTTGCGGACCTCTTTGGGATGCTGGGTCACGTCATAGCCGCCGACCTTGGCAACGCCCGAGGTAGGAAGCATCAGGGTAGCCAATATGGACATCGTCGTGGATTTGCCTGCTCCGTTAGGACCGACAAATCCGAATACCGTCCCTTTTTCGATATGAAGACTGATGTCTTTCAGCGCATGGAACGCTCCGTATCTTTTGCTCAGATTTCTAATCTCGATCATTGAGTGGCCTCCCCCTTCACAGACAGCTCCGGCATCATAAAGTTGGTCTGATCCTTGGCGGTGATCATGAATCGGATC
Organism: Paenibacillus sp. HGF5; assembly: GCF_000204455.1. Taxonomy (NCBI): domain Bacteria; kingdom Bacillati; phylum Bacillota; class Bacilli; order Caryophanales; family Paenibacillaceae; genus Paenibacillus; species Paenibacillus sp. HGF5. The sequence continues at coordinate 10,630 of NZ_AEXS01000151.1, forward strand.
CGATTCCCCACGATATACTGCTCCGGATTCTGGTTAATGGTATGCACATTGTTCGCGTCTGTAACAGGCTCCCATTCGCTCTTCTTCGAGTTCCAGATCTCCATCGTGACATTGTTGTTGAATTTGGTGCCTTTGATGGACAATTCGGAATACTTTACTTGGCCTTCGGATATGAGCGGGAATTCGGCGATCAGACTGCCTTGTCCCATTTCAACCCCGTGCGGATATACCCCGAACATCGGCGAATTCACCTGCGATATCTCCGGAGACAGGAAGCCGTAAGGAATGTTGATTTCCCCGTTCAGTCCCCAATCCATTTCCACCGGCTGTATCCAGAAATTGAGCTGATCACTGTCCACCTCGGCGCCTTTCAGCGTATAATTCGTCAAATGGTCTTTGCTCCATCCCAGAATGTAAGCATCCTTGTTGACCATTCCCTTCGAGTATCCGTAGTTGGACAAAATGTCGCGCTCCCGCTGTTTCGGATCATTCTGCGAGTATGGGTACAGCATCCCGGACAAGTCACCGCCCGTAAATTTGATGATTTGTTTCGGATCCTGAGGAATGGCTGCCGCCTCGCCTTTCTTGATATCTCCCAGCTTATAGGCACTGCCTCCGACAACCAGCACCACCTCGGTCAAATCGTTAATGGTGTCATTGGTGATCTTGCCGTTTAATCCCCCTTTGGCATCCAGCTTTAAATTCATGCCCAGACGCCCCATCTCCTCCGTACCCTGATGGTCCACCCAAACCTTGGCCAACGACCATTGGGACATGTCCCGAAGCTCCAGCGTCGTGGACTCCTGACCTACCCGGACAAAACTTTTGTTCTCGGCGGTTCCCCCAAACGTGTTCCGGGACTGCCCCGTTTTCAAATACGTATTCTCCCCAAACTCCAAGGCATAGTTCCCGCTTCGAGGCGTGAAGAATGCAGAAGCAGTCGATTTCACCGCATCTCCCTGGCCATTTAGTTCAATCAGATTGATGGTATGCGCGAGCTCGCGCGTCTTGTCCGACGAGCCGACCGCATAGACGGAAGCGCTCGCGATGACGGCAATGATCGGAATCAAGAACCACGCCCATTCCCGCTTGTCCGCCTTCTTCAATATATAGTAGAGCAGCGGTGCGACGACGACCGCATAAATAATGAGCATCCACAGCAGCAGCGTGAAGGAAGGCATCTTCAGCGACGGGAAATACTCCAGAACATAATTCAAATTGTCCATGAGCGAATTGTAATACATGCCATTCTGCGAATTCATCATCGGCAGGTTATTGCGCAGTACCGATGCCCACGCGTCCGGATGGCCTGCCCAAGAGCTTACCGGCTCCATCGCCAGATCGTAAGCGGCATATTGAACGCTGCCCTGGCCATAAGCCTTCGAGGCAAACAAAGGTTGTCCGTCCGCGGCAATCCCGATTTGGGCGCCTTCCACCGCTTTCGCCGTAGAAATGGTAAATGGCCCATCCAGTTTCAACGGTTTCCCGCCAAGCTTCTCCAGTTCATCCAGCGAGTTCACGGTCGTGGTGCCATTCGCAGCGACCGGCGATATGTCGGCAAACGGCGCCGCCGTTTTGGCATACCCCGCGCCCCCGGCCAGAACCAGGGTGCCGCCGCCATTGACCCAATCCGTAATCGCCTTTTGTTGAGGCTCTGACAGCGTATCGGATGCATAATTGTTCATTACGATGACATCCAGCCCGTTCAGCAGCATCGCATCCGTTGGAACGCTTGCGTCCTTAAGCGGGAACACGTTCACGCTGCTGCCTTTGCCGTTCAGGACGTTCATGAAATTCATCGTGTCCGGATCATCGGATAAAACGGCCATGAGTGCGCCTTGATACGGAGAAGCCTGCACGTAATTTTTGCCTGTGGCAAACGGAACCTGCTTCCCCTTCGTATAAGAACCTTCATAGAAAAGGATTTGGTTATTGTCTTTATTCAGTACGGCTCCCGGAATGCCGATCACGACTTCCTTCGGCGTATCCTTCGGCAGGTCCACCTGCTGAACATAAGAAGTCTGATACCCGAAGCCGTTGTAGTTCTGAATCTGCACGACCACATCGCCGGATATATCCCGGTCGCTCGTTAGGGTGAGTTTGAGCGGGTTCCATTTCTCATGTTTGATTTTGCCTTGGTAGCCCATTTCGGATTGAATGCCAATCTTCGCTCCGTCGGCGTAGACGTTTCCTGCCGGAATCGACAGAGATAACGTTGCCACAATCAGCAACGCCACCATCGGCAGCAGCATCCACGTTTTCTTTGTATAAAACGACAACTGATGATTCCCCTCTCCGCATATAAATTGCTGTTCAAAGACAAACAATACATAGGTTTTAGAAGATGTATGTAAAGACTCTCTTCACAAGCTCAACTATATTGACGAGTCGAATTTATAAAAAGTTTGACGTTAACTTCCATAAAAAGCTCCACGGAACCATTTTTTCAGCTTTTGGCAAGAAATTAGCGTTATTACTTAAGTCAAATATAAAATAAAATCCCGCTCCAAGAAGAGGAGCGGGATCAAGGGGTAATCCATTGCAGCGTTAAAGTGTCAGGCTGCTCCATTATACTCTCTATGATGAATCGTCGGAATGACCGGGACTAGCTGAATACAACCGTTTTATTGTTATGGACCAGAATCCGATCCTCCACATGCCATTTGACGGCTCTTGCCAACACCACGCGTTCGATGGTACGTCCGATGCGCTTCAGCTCATTGACGTCGTCCCTGTGGCTTACGCGCTGCACGTCCTGCTCGATAATCGGTCCGCCATCGAGCTCTTCCGTTACGTAGTGGGCGGTTGCCCCGATAATCTTGACGCCGCGGTTATATGCTTGCGCATAAGGCTTGCCTCCGACGAAGGCTGGGAGGAAGGAATGGTGAATGTTGATAATCCGGTTCCGGTAATGATCAATAAAGGTTGGCGAAATAATCTGCATGTAACGCGCAAGGATGATCACGTCGATATCATCGCCGATCACGTCCAGCTGACGCTGCTCCGCTTGAGGCTTCGTATCTGCCGTAACCGGAATATGGTGATACGGGATACCAAAGGATTCCACGTATTCCTTCATATCCAGATGGTTGCTGACCACCAAACCGATATCCGCATCCAGGTCGCCAGCCTGCCATTGCCACAACAGCTCTACAAGGCAGTGATCCTCTTTCGAAACAAAAATCGCCAGGCGTTTCTTGCGGGCGGCATGGTAGATATTCCATTCCATGCGGAATTGATCGGCTACTTCCCGGAAGGATTCCTCCAACTGTGGAAGCTTCGTGTTCAAGTCCTCCAGATCGAACTCAACCCGCATAAAAAACATGCCGCCGGCCGGGTCCATCGTATATTGGTCAGACTGAACGATATTCGCGCCATGCTGGTACAGGAACTGGGATACTGCTGCCACGATTCCCGGTCCATCCGGACAGGAGATCAGCATGCGGGCACGATTAGGGTACTGACCTGCCGCAGACGGCAGGTCCTTCTTGATGTGAATTTCCATGAGACTCGGTGATCCTCCTTTTAAATCTGCAATGAACATGAACGGCACCTCTCAAGAAAAACAATCCGCAGCATGCGGACGTTTTCTTGAGAATGCCTCAGTTTCTTACTAATATGCCATTTCTAATGAAGCTTAGGATGACAGGGAAACACCCGACAACCAAGCGATCAGGCGCTGATTGATCTGCTCCTCCGACAGGTCGGACAGCAGGCCGGCCGCCATGACCATATCGTACAGGCGCTCCATCGGTTCGCGCGGATCGGCCTTTTTGGCTTTGGCATCATTCTTCAGCAGTGTCCAGGTATCCAGTACAAATGAACGGGGCTCGATGCCTTCCTTGGCAAAGAAAGCACCCAGCTCTTCCACTTGCTGCGTGAAAGCTGGACCGAAACGGCCCTCCACATCCCCGCGCAGAAGCGCAATCTCGATCTCGTACATCGGACGCTGGGTTTTTGGATCTTTACCGATCCACGGCGTTTCGAGAATGAACGGTCTGCCCTGGAGCTTCTCGTGATGAACCACTCTCTGAATGGCTTCATACCCGATCCATCCGGTTCCAATCGGCGTATGACGGTCTTTGCCTGCTCCGCGCGGGTTCTTGCTATCGTTCACGTGGACGACCGTTAAACGGTCGAGTCCGATCAGCTTGTCGAACTGCTCCAGCACGCCGTCCAGATCATTCACGATGTCATATCCCGCGTCATGAATATGGCAGGTGTCCAGGCAAATGGCCAAACGGTCGTTGTACTTCACCTTATCAATAATGGAAGCAATTTCTTCAAAGCTGCGTCCCATTTCGGTACCTTTGCCGGCCATCGTCTCAAGCGCAATCTTCACTTCGGTCTCATCCGTACCGCCGAGCACTTCATTAAGACCTTCCGCAATTCGGTCGATGCCGTATTCCGCATCCTTGTCGGTATATGCGCCGGGATGGAGAACAATGTTCTTCACGCCGACCGCATGCGTGCGGCGAATCTCCTCCTGCAGAAAGCTCACCGCCAGCTCAAACGTATTGGGCTTGTACGATCCGAGGTTGATAATGTACGGCGCGTGGACCACGATTTCTTCAATCCCGCTTGCCTGCATGGCGGCTTTGCCTTCTTCGATAAACATGGAGTCGATCGGCTTGCGGCGCGTATTTTGCGGTGCGCCGGTATATATCATGAACGAGCTTGAGCCGTAAGACGTGGCTTCAGCCGTCGCAGTCAGCAATCCCTTGTCCGAAAACGACACGTGGGAACCAATTTTCAACATGCTGCATCCCCCTTTTTTAACACACAATTACACCTATTTTAGCTTGTATATCGAAATAAATCTAGAAATGCGTTATAATTCTCATGAAAGTGTCATGTGACAATAATCATTGAGGTGATATACAGATGAAGAGCACAGGGGCCGTCATGGGCTATTTGTCGTCCAGTGCGCCGCCGTCATGGTTCATGAACTCCATTGCCTTCTGGGGATGGGTCATGCTCGGGCTGATGGGCATCGGCGGATTTTTCATGTTCCGCAAGTTTCTGAAAGTGCTTCCCAAGGCCGACGGCAAATCGAAGCTCGATTGGCAAAATTACTGGGTAGAGCGAAGCCGCCCGCTGTGGACGGATGAATCCAAAGCATTTCTGGACGAGCTGGTGCAGCCTGTTCCGGGACCGTTCCGGGATATCGCCAAACACTCCATTGCAGCCGAAATCGGCAAAATCGCCGTCGAATCCGGCGCAACCGAAGTCACCCGGGATCACTGCATCAAAGGTTACATCGTGGCTACGCCGAAGCGGGATTACAAATTCCTGATGAATTTCCTCCAGAAGAAGGAAATCGACTATAAGCCTTATCAGCATTTGATCAATAAGTAATATGTTCTGGCCCCCTTCTATAATTGTGAAGGGGGCTTTTGATGTATTTCTGTGTACCTTAACATCTCAGTTTCCTCATATCGTTTGTAACCTCCGTCTTTCATATAACCCCCATTAATAGTATTAGTTCTGAACAATTGAGTGATTTAGACAATCCCATACAGATTTATTATCCATTTTGAATTAGATAGTTTTTTTGTCTCATCTTGCATAAACAAGTATGAAATATATTAAATAAAAGGATAATTATATTATTTGTTCCATATAAAGTGTTTTAATGGTATATTATTACATATGAATCGTGTTACGATTTGAATATCCGGCCGGATTTCAAATAAATCACTTTTTATAGGAGGATTTAATCTTGTTTAAAAATAAAAAAATGATTAGTCTATTCTTATCTTTGATTTTGTTGTTTTCAGTTGTTGCCCCGGCGTATGCTCAATCCGAAGAATGTGATTGTGAATCTACAGTTGTCTACACTAATGCCGAGAATGGAATGTCGGTTGTTGAAGTAAAAAATAATAATGACGGTAACACTCATTATGCTACAGTTTCTTCGACAATTAGTATAAATAGTGAAGATAATCTAGCTCTTCTAGCAAATAATAATGAATCTGTTGTTGTAGAAAGAACATATTTTCAATTTGAGAAAAATCTTGAAGAAGCTATAAAGAGTGCTAATTCTGCTCCCGTACTGGGGGAGATTGGGATTCAGAGTGGGTTTTGGAAAGGAAGTAAAATCGAAAAAATTTGGAGCGCAGTCAAGGGGTTTGGATATAAGGTTTATATAGCTGCCGGTGATGCAGGCTATATCATAGGGTTAGGAGTAGCTGCCGTCGGTGCATTATTTGGTATACTAGCAGCCAAAGCTATAATAACAGCAGGTTTTGCTGCTGCGATCACCGCAATTGTTACCGGTCTGATACTCACTGCTTATCAAGTAGTAAGAGATGAAGACATGTCCGTCACATTTGAAATGTACGAACGTGATCTGGTAAGATCCATAGTTTGTCTTACTGTTGGTGATGAAGTAGGAAAAACAACAGTAAAAAATATACTTATGCATTTCTTCTGGCCGCGTGATCTACCAACAAAATGCTTCTGAGTTATGATGAAGACTAAGAATAAGGGAGTCAACTATGAAGGCACTAGTACGTACTCTTCCGGTTCTCATTTTGATTATTTTAGCTATGGTTTGTATATTTTGGATTCCTAATTTATTTAAGAGTTGGGGCCTATCATCGAAAGGTATACTGTATGTTCAGCTAATTATTCTTGGGACATATTTGGTTGGTTATTTCACTTCTGAGATCACTTCATATTTAATTAAAAGATCAAACTAGATTGATTTATAAAGGGATCATCAAAGCGATGATCCCTTTTTCCTAGTGCTTTGGTTTTCATCAAGACCCGGGATTCACCTATCACTCATCCTTCGATAAGATAAATATCTTCTGTCGGCTTTAATCCTATAGCTTCAAACACTCCTGCTGCCATTCTTCTGAATGATATACTTGCTAGAATTACTGGATAAACACGGTTTTGAGGACGACTAAGTAAAAAAATAGATCTAGTAAAAATAAAAAACCAAAGGCCCCTCTAAAAATTAGGGTACACCTTTGGTTTTCTGAAATAATCCGAATTCCCTCTAAGCTTCATAGAATAATAGCTTCGTAAATCTTACTTCTACTATAATAATCCCGTATTAATATAACCCCCTGCGAAGGGTAAACGTCCATCCGGCAATAATAAAGACATCCCCTTCCATCAAAGGGTATTCTTTATAGGGCACCATGGATTCTCCCTTCAACATCGTACCGTTTCTGGAACCTAGATCCTTCAGGACGTATCCACCGCTTTCGCGAGAGAGCTCGACATGTGCCCGTGAAGTCCCCACACCTTCAGCTACGAATTGGGCGACGTCGGGAGAGCGGCCGATGATGAAATGGGGCTGATGCAGTTCAATTCGCTGCGGGACGGCTGCATTCGGTTCGTTAAGCTCAAGATAGTCCCTGGCCGAATGTTGTCCGGGCGGACGAACAGCGGTCTCTGGACTTAACAGCACGGTAGCTCCCCCACCACCAGAGGACGAAAGCACCTCCGTCCGTTGGGACAGCTGGGAATAATAATCCCCTTCTTCCCTATAAGAATCTCCTGCCCCAGCGTTAGGCGAACGCGAAAAAGCATGGTCCCGCAAAGACTGTAAAGAAGATCCCGCTGAAGGCTGATCCCGCTCAAGGTTAAATGGAGATTTAGGAACCTGCCATCTCCAATGCTCTCTCCCCTCACCAAGCTCTGCTTCTGCCGCTTTCCCTGAATCCGCTGCTTGTTTTTCAGTAAGAAGTCCTGATAAAGGATCTGCCTCAAAACGCGGGACGGACTTCCACTTGGCAGGCTCCTGCGGACTCAGCTCTGTGGATTCAAACACGGGCAATGAACCGGACCAATCCTCCGCTCTCCGTGAGAGCAGCCGGAGTTTGCCCGTGTAGCCGAGCCAAGCGATCACGGCAAGCAGAATTGTAATCCCTACCGATAGCCCCAGCATCAGCGGACCCGGTTGATTCATGTACAACATTCTCCAAGCTCCCGCTGCGGCGAGCAAACATCCTAGCAAAATATAGGTCCGAACCGGCGAAGATTTGCCATGCTCCGCTTCATCAAGACTTGAATCATCTGTGCCAGATGACCACGCGGGAAGAGCTGATGGGGTTCGACCGGCGTGAGAATTACCTTCTTCGTTTCTGCCGCTTTTCCCAAACATCTCGTTGGTACGTTCCGTCAGGCTTCGAATTAAACTCTGTTTATCCGTGTCGCCGTCATTCTCCGTCTGCGATGCCGCACTCCGGCTGTGAGCCGGCCCTGCAAATGAGAAGGCAGGCCTGAAGACGCTGCTGTTTGAGGGATTATCGGTATAGGGCAATCCTTCATTCAGACGTGCAGGCACTGCCATCTTCTCTTGCGTTCCTGCTTGATCGCTTTCACCATCTTCTCCTGCAAGCAGTTCAATGACAAGCCGCTTAAGTCCCGGCAAACTGAAGCTCTGTTCACTGCAGAAGGACATCAATGCTTGTATCCCTCCTCCTTTCAGCTCCGAAACCGATAAGAGAAGCCTTGTCATAAGCTCCTTAAGCGTTACAGAGAGACGGTTACTGCTGGTCTCATTAACGGCAAGGGGAACATAAGTTAAATATAATGTGCCAAGATGCAGGGAACCTTCAACAAACAGAAAATCCTCATGAAGTATGTAATTCTCGGGTTGAAGCATATATAGCCTGCTGTCCTCCAATGCGGTAGCAATCTGCAGCAGCAGCCCGTAGTACTCGGTCAACGTCATGCGCTCGCTCTTCAATGCCTGAGACAGCATCTTTTTGCCGGTGATATCATATTCCAGTGTTACTTTGTAATCGACTTCTTTCATATGCAGCTTCAAAAAGTGCGGGATTCTCGAAGAACGAATCATGCCCAGCTGCACATGATTCAGTTCTGCTGACTGGATCCCTTCATCCCGGTCCAGCACCATGATCGTTCCGCCGTTCTGCATAAAATCCGCCTTTAATCCGAACATAAGCGCCGCCTCCTACATGTGCAGTACTAGATACGTGTTGATCATGCCAGGAAGGACAGCCATCATAAAGGGAAATCGCAAGTGCTCCTCCTGGCTGTTGCGCCATGGCAACCAGCTCTTCATGACAAAAACTCCGGTGATACTGCCGACGACATGGCGTATTCGCTTCATCGTCTCCCGCCGCCAGAGCAGAATGAGCAAACCGATGGCACCGGCAAAAAGGACAGAATACATAATGCCCTGCAAGGTAAACCACAAGCCGGTCCAGGCGCCGATCCCACCGAACAGCTTAACGTCGCCTGCTCCTACAGCCCCTATAAAATACATGATCAATAAGATGAGAAACCCTGCTCCAAGACCCTTCAAAGAAAAGAGCAGGCCTTCCCACCCATCTAGAGCGCCATGATAAACCGGACCGGACAGCATTGCCGATACGGTTAGAGCATTCGGTATCTTCATGGAACGAAGGTCTGTAATAAAGGCCGCAATCAGATAAACGGCACAAATACCAAAGGCAACGGCCACACGCATCACTCCCCTTGCGCGACTATTCAAAGAAATAGCCTGAATAGAACTTTAACTATGGATGCACAACGAATTGCTTCTATTGGAAAGACTTTTCTTGGATATTTCTTTAGAGCGCTTCATTAGATTGCCTTTAGATTGCAAATTCTGGGCGCCTCTATAATGCGATTCATCTTTGGAACCCTTTAATTCATAATTTGTGCTTTCGAACCTCTCATCAACCCGACCGCGCGACCACCGTAAACGGCACCTCGATCCGCTGCCCGTCGGCCGTCTCAACCACAAACAGCCAAGTCCCCGGCGTTGTATTAAATCCCACGTTCCATTCCCAATCGATATAGCCGTTACTATCCGCGGTCTTCCAACCCAAATATTTAGCCGTGCTCTGGCCGCTCTTATAATAGACTGATAATTGAGCGCTGGCCCCTGGTTCTACTTTCACCTTCACCTTAGCCTGCTTGCTTGCGACGGCCGGATTCGGCTTCTCCAACAGCTCAATGGCTCCGTTCTCTGAGCCGTCCCCGTTCCCTGAATCGCCCCCGCCTTCTCCGGTGTCTCCAATCCACAGCCTCTCCTGAGCCTTCGCTTGCAGCACGATGCGTTTGTTCAAGAAAGGAACTCGGATTGGAAGGGCATAATTCACCTCAATGCCAAAATAAGGACTCGTGCCGCTCTTCAAATTGGGTATGTGAACATTGGACACATGGATTCGGTCATAATCCAGAAGGCGGTCAGGCATGAACGGCTTCATCATCGGCTTGACCACGGGATCAAGTACGGCTTCCACGGCTTGGTTCTTAAGCTGCTGCAGAGGCTCCTCACCTGAAGCGACGGCTTCCGTGATCCACTCCTTAGCAGGAGAAGGAAGCGAGTCGCTATATTTCGAAACCCAATCGGACAGCGACAATTTGGGTATTTCCCAATGGGACGTGCTAGGCGTGCCTACGCCTGTTCCGTTACCGCCTGCATTCGCCTGCACGGCTAGAGAAACAGGATACATATGGGCCGCTACGGTTTTGACGGTATCGGAAACGGTGCTTTGGAGCGCCGTCGATATCAACGTCATCTGCACGATATATATAAGAAAAATGACAAAAAACATAAACATCGGCAGCACAAGCGCAGCTTCCACGACCATGCTTCCTTGCTCCGCCGACGCCTTACTCTTACGCAAAGGCTTTCGTAATACCGATAAACATTTCATTCAAGTAACCCCTAATCCTAATAGGAAAAATCCGCCTTGCGCTTGACCAAGTACCGACTTCCTTGAACTTCATCCCCATCGCTTCCGAATACAACGCCGATCGACTTCGTCACTCCCGGAAGAAACCATAAACGCATGGCCGTCCTAACTTCCCCTGTAGCATAAGTAAATCGCTCCGCAGGATTGATGCCGGTGTTTAATCGTATCAGCGCCAGCATGCGTGATAACTTCTTCTCGTTATTGCTGTGAATAAACAAAAATATTCGTAAATGATCCCTGTAGGTAAGCTCAGCGGGTACATACTTGGAAAGCTGAACGCTTCCCTTCTGACACAGCTGGATCATATCCTCGATAGCCTTCTCAATCCCATACAGGATGGCTGCCGCCAAAACCGCCAACGGATTTCCTAATTTGCTGTTGACGACGAATCCTTCCATCGTCCGAATCGCGAGCCTGGAAGCGAAGATTTCTGCATAAGCCGCCGATATATTCCCGGCGGGATTGTGAAATCCGTACAGAATGTATTCCACTTCCTGGTTCCCAATAGCAAACTCCTGCAGCATCTCCTCTCCCGTGCTGGAGCCGTCAACGATTCCGGATAAGTTCCCGACATCGAAATGCTGATAATAATGAACGGCGTACTCATTCTGAAACAGTTCATCCCTAACACCGCCAAGCACGTTCCCCATAAATCCAAACATACCGTCCATATTATCCATTGCTTGTTTGCCGGCATCATACGGATCGTCGTCCAGCGGCTTTCCCTTACTCACGCTGTCTGCTTCCGCATTAAATTGAAGGCTTTCGTCATAGTACTGCTGGAGTTCACGAAACTCATCCATAATGGCTTGATGCTGCCCATTCAGCCCGTTGATCGCCTCGATGGCTTTGGATGCCTGCTTCAGCTTCTGATTGGCCAGCTTCTCCATCGCCTTCCGTTCCTTATCCGATGTGCGAAACTGCTCCAATGCCGCCTGCTGCCGATCCATGATATTTCCGCTGCCTGATACCCCATAATTAGAAATATAATTCTGCAATTCGCGGCTAGCTCCGAGTACGGCTCCTTTCATCCCCTCTCCGCCCAATGAAGACTGTAGCGCGGCCACAGCTCGGACAACCTGTTGATATCGACGCTTCTGGTTGTCAATTTCTTGCCGAAAGCCGTTTAAGAAGTCATCGCTATGAATTAATTTGTCCGCTTGCTTCCGAATGGATTGGATCATCTCCGCTTCCGATCCGGAGGAAGCAGCAGACCCCGGCGTTACGTCATTCGTCACTTGGTCATACCCCACATTAGATGAACGGTTCTCGGATTCCTTGATGACCTGCTTCATCTCCTCGTTCAAATTCCTGGCTTCCTCCCATAATTGCTGCGCATCCGCTAGGAGCTTGTCATTCTCTCGCTGAAACCGCCCGTCCTCTCTCGATATCTTCGAGCCGATGGAAGACACTCCGCTCCTGTAAGCCACGAGCAAAAGCGTATACTGTTTCTCCTTGGGAGGCCTGTCCGCGTCCTCCTGTTGTTTATCTTTATAATCCTCATACTGCGATGCCCCGTCGGCAGCCGTTTGGATGCTGCCCCCAAGCGAAGTATCATTGATCGGTTGTCCAGGCGGATCCATAACCAGTCTCGATAGCTGGATCGCATGCTCACCTGCCTTGCGCTGCTTTGCCAGCATCTCATCCAGCGCCGCTTCCCGCTTGTCATACAGCTTGCGCAGCTTCTTAAGCACATCGACCGTATTGGAAGCTTCCTTCATGGACCGTGATAAAGGTTTGAACTTACCCACTAATTCCAAAGTGAAATCGATGGGCGCTTTATACTTCATGTCCTCGATGATCTGCCGGTTGAAGATGTCATAAGTGCCCAATGGACGCTGAAATTCAAGGCCCGAGCTATCGAGTTCCATCGCCATTAACCGGAACGCGTCGCTGCGGTCTCCCGGTTTCAAGCTGTCATTCAGCACGTTGCCCATAATGAGATCCCCACTGGTGCCCCCATGGGCATACAGTCCGTATTCCTTCTGCAGCTGCGGATCGTAGGATGACATCACGGAGCGTACTGCTGCTCTTGTCAGCCTCTCGCTTTGCGCCTTCATGGCCGCGATACGCGAGAAATCAATGAATATGGCTACAAACATAAATACGGCTGCCAGGGCGATAATCAAAAAAACAGATACAGATCCATCGGACGATCGGCCGACCTCTCTCCTTCTCCGACTAGACCTCGCTTTCCCATGCTTCGTCATGACTATCGCGAACCTCCGAACTTTTGTAGAACTTCACCTGCGGCTGCCTTATCCGTTCCGTTTCTCCCGCCTTGAAACTTCGATCCGTAATATCGCATCAAATCCACCGTGCGGATAAATTCAACGGGATCAACCACAATCGATTGTGAGTTGACCTTGATCCGGCCGCCATCGTCCATCATTCGGCTGATTGGCGTCAGAGAGACCTGCTCGTTTAACGACGTCGTTACTTTTCGTATGAGCAGCTGATTCGTATAACGCATCTCCCCAGCCATGCTGGAAGGCACGGCCGTGCCGCCCTTGGACATCTTAAGCTCGGGCAATTTTCCGCCCTCAGCCTCCCCTTGCGGCAGTGCAATCGACCTTGTACTGTCTCCCCCCGCCAAACCGAATAAGGTTCCGACAACGTTATCGTCGGTTAACCGCCAATATAACGCATCATGGCGTCCCTGTTCCACGGATCCCGAGGCAGCGATCTTATGGCTGTTGTCCCAGCTATACGCGGTCCTTTCGGAAGCCGCGGCCGACGCCTGGACCAGTATGGACTGCTGATAGATATACAAGCATAGGAACAGAAGCAAAACCGTCACCATCAGCACGATGGGAAGAACCAGGGAGGCTTCAACGGTGAAGCTCCCCGTATCGTCCTTCCATCTTCTCTTTAGCCGATTATTCAAGGAACTCCTTACTCTTGTTGTTCACGTTTTTAAACAAGTTGTTCACCAAGGCCGTAATCTGATCTTTAAATATAAGCGCGATTATCAAAATAACGACGAGGATCAGGATCATCTCAAGCGTTCCGATCCCTTTCTCATCCTTCCAAAAAGCTTTCATCCCGTTCTTCGCCATGTTTAATATCATATTTCGTACACCGGTCCCTTCTACATGTTCATCATCATAAATGCAGGCGCTCCGAGCAAAACAATCACGATCATGAAGATGACCACCATTGGCAGCACCAGCTTTGAGGAGGCCTGCTCGCCCCTTGTTCTTGTAATGGCCTTGCGCTTCTCCCACAGCACGCGGGACAAATCCCGCAGTGCCAGGACAAAGTCATTCCCGCCGCGTCGAAAATTAAGCAGGACGGTTGTTGTAAATATCGATACTTCCTGAACGCCGCACCGTTTATTGAACTGCTCGAAGGCTTGCTGGAACGGATGGCCTCCCTCCCATTCAAGCACCATTCTCTTCAGCTCAGCATACAGGGGATGGCTCGTGTCCTTGTTCCGTTCCACGCAATGAATGATCGCACGCTGCACCGTCTCGCCGGCGCCGACAAGCAGCACAATCTTGTTCAGAAGCTCCGGTAGCTCCATCACGATATCCTGCTCACGCAGCGTGACCTTTTTATGGAGGTCCTTCACCAAAGCGACGGGCAGCAATGCCCCCAATGCGAATCCAGCCAGAAGTCCGATTACGTCCCCGGACAGCAACGACCACAAGCAGCCGCCGATCAAAATAAGCCATGTATACGCAAGGGCCTCAGCCATAAATAACAACGTCATTTCCGCGCTGTGCCGCAGACCATGGATCTTCTGAACGGAGCCCTGCATCCGGTAAAATACAATCGGGAGGCGCATCGGAACCTTCCCCCGCTCCAACAGGAACAACAGAGGCGGCGCTAACCGCTGAAGCCTGAGCCCATCCATGGACAATCTTCCAAGACGATGGTATCGTTCGCCGCACGTTTGATTCAGCACCACCCAACCACCCACGAGCAGAACCATCAGCGCGCCGGACATCCATGTCAGCATCCCCGCCTCACCTCCTTACACCTTGATATTCATCATTTTGTTGATCCATAAGAAACAGCCTCCTAAAGCCGCCAGTGCAAAAGTAGAGATCATGATCCCCGATCCGCTGTACATGGGCTCCATATAATCGGGGGATGTCATATTCATGAACAGCAGCAGGAGGAACGGGGCGGCTAGAAGCGCCTTGGATTCGAACCGCTTCTGTGCAATCATCACGGCTATCTCCTGCTGAATATCCAGCTTCTCCCCGATGACGGAGGAGGTTCTGCGCACGACTTCGACCAAATCGCCGCCTGTGCGTTTGCAAGTCGAGAAGACATCGGCAAAATTCGTTAGATCCTCCATCCCCGCCCTTCTTGCAAAATCCTGCAGTGCCGCTTCGATAGGCTCTCCGTACTCCAAACGGGACACAATGACTTTGAGTTCGAAGATCAGATCGCTGCTTCCTCCGGGATCCAGCAGCAGCAAGTCCTGAACGGCATCCCTGAATCCGTTCTCCACGGAGCGGCCGGCCGACAGGGACGAGGACAGGGAGTAGAGAGCTTGCTTGAAGTGAAGATTCAGCGTCTTGCGTCTGCGTTCCAGCATAAACTGCCGCCACAATTTAGGGATCATCAGGCCTCCAGCTCCCGGCAACAGCGACAATATCAGATTGTGATAAAACAGATAGCCGATGAAGCAAAACAAAAGGCCGCCAAGGATGACACATGCCGTTCTCTGCATCATCGACAGGTGATAGACACTGTAATCCGGAAGGGCATGGGTTCGGGCCGTTGCTGCATGCTCGGGCTTACCGGAGGCCTTGCTCCTCTTGATCACTTGGCCGCCTTGGCCCTCTTTGGACATCCAGGCTGAACTGCCGGAGCGTTTCATTAGGTCACCTCCATCATCTTCTGCAGCGGCCAAGCCGTAATCCCGGCCATATGAAGCTTGTCCGCCGATTGGAGCGGGTTGCCGCAAGGCTCCAGGCGCCCAATCACCCGGCCGCCCGATTCGCCCGTCTCACGGAACCGGTACAGCGGATTCAGCACTACCTCGCCGCTGCTCATTCCAATCACTTCGCTAATCTCCGTTACGCGTCGCGAGCGATCCCTTAAGCGGGATAAATGCACAAATATATCAATCGCCGAGCTAATCTGCTGGCGGACTACGCTGATCGGAAGATCCGCACCGCTCAGTACCATCGTCTCCAAACGGCTGATCATGTCCTGCGTGCTGTTGGCATGCCCCGTCGACAAGCTTCCGTCATGCCCGGTATTCATGGCCTGCAGCATATCCAGCGCCTCGCTGCCCCGCACCTCGCCCACCACGATCCGATTGGGACGCATCCGAAGCGAGGAACGGATCAGATCGCGCATCGCGATCTCCCCCCGGCCTTCCGTGTTGGCATTCCGGGTCTCCAGCGACACGAGGTTCGGGACCGTCACGATCTTCAGCTCCGCCGAATCCTCGATCGTAATGACACGTTCATCAGGCGGAATATATTGGGACAGCGCATTCAGGAAAGTCGTCTTCCCCGACCCCGTCCCGCCGCCTATAAAAATGTTGTACTTGCCCTTAACCAATATGCGAAGCTGCTCTGCCGCCTCCTCCGTCAGGGCTCCCCTTCCAACCAGGTCATCCATCGTCATCGGCGATTCCGGAAACTTGCGGATCGTCATGGTTGGCCCTTTCAGCGCGATGGGCGGGAGCACGATATTTACCCGGGAGCCGTCCTTCAATCTCGCGTCAACGATGGGCGTCGATTCATTCACCACCCGGTTTACCGTACCCACAATGCTCTGAATGATATCCTCCAGCCGGCTCTGGGACTCGAATTGGAGCGGCAGTTTCTTGACCTCGCCGTCCTGCTCAATGAATATATCCTCGTGGCTGTTTATCATAATTTCCGTAATCCGGGGGTTGTCCACCAGAGGTTGAAGCACATCCAGCCCGCGAAAAGAATCGAATACTCTCCGCACCAGCCTCCGCTTCTCGGCTGCGGTCAGCTCCATGAGCTCGCGTCTTCTCCACACCATTTCCTCGATGCGGGCCATCAATTCCGAGTTGTTAACGCTCGCACTCATATCAAGCTCGGACCGAACCTGATCCCGAACCGATTTAAACGTATCCTCCGGCATCACTTCCCACCGCCCGCATGAACCGGTATGATACCCGAGCCCTCCAGCAGCTGCTGGCAGAGCTTCAATACCTCCCTTTGATAGATCGGCGAGGACAACAGCAGATCTTCCCGATGGAGCTGCTTCCATGAAGGTATATAAGGCAGCACCCCGTCTATGCTCATATCCTTGCGGGGAAGCCCGTTAACAAGCTGACCCGTGTACCGGTTGACGATGAAGCGGCTCCGCTTCCTCACGCTTCCAAAGAGGGCGGGATTCTTAAGCTCCAATTGATCCAGCCATACGCCGCTTTTATGCATGCTGATCAAATCATCCAACAGCACCCAGATCAGCAGTCCGGCCTGTCCGAGAACCGCCTGCAATCGTTCCTCCGAATCCCCTTCGGTATCCACCACAATGGCATCGTAATGATGGCATTCGATCAGGGAGGTCAACAGCAGGGATGTATCGTCCACGGTCATTTCCGATATTTCCTTAACGTTGTAGCTGGGCTCAAAGGAATCGCACTTCAAGCCATGATGCCTGATGATATAGGGAGCTATTGACAGCTCCGTCTCGGAAGCCGATTCTTGGGAGGCCTTAACGTCATACAGTAATCGCGAAAAGCTCCCCTCCATGCCCACGGATCCGGACGGAAACAACGCACTGCTGTTCACGCTCTCTAAATTGAGATAGAAAACTCTCAAACCGAGCACGCCAAGCTGCTTCGCCATGTTCATGGCAATCGTTGATTTCCCGCTCCCGCCCAGGGAAGATACGATGCCGATCACCGATGTTGATCCCGAATTCAATTTCTCCAGCGTTCCCCCGCTTCGCTTGCAACGGGTTACCATGATGTCCAGCAGCTGAGGCAGCGGCTGGTATTTGGGGGTGCTGTCGCAGCCCTCCATAAGAGAAAGCGCTGAATGGCCTTCGCTTAGGAGCAGCCATGGAACCGATGCCTCCCCCCGGCCTGAGCCAGCTCTCCAGCATATCCGTATCCCCCACGACCAAATTTGGCGTCTCCCCCGAGTCCATATAATGAAGGAATGATTCTACGCGGGTAAATGCGGTCACCTGCAGAGCCGATCCGTAGGGGCTTCCATGCACATAATTCAGCAGCGGTTCGACATACCGGGAATCCTGCACTGCCAGCACAAGTCGGGCCGGTATCATCATGCCAATCCCTCTCTTCTGTAACAACGCAAAAAAAACACCGTCAAAGCCGCGAAATCGCGGACAATGAACGGTGCTTCCGTTGTCTGTTATAATTTGACATTAGAATATCACAGTTGCAGGAGAACGGCAAGATTTTATTTTTTATGTAGAGATAGCCCTTAATCACTATTGTCAAAACAAGGATAAATGTCCTACTATATAGGCTTAGAACGAGTGTTCTCTATATAGAAACTTCTTATATAGAATTAACATATATAAACTCCTAAACCATCTAAACCAATACTTCCAAGCTTGGAGAGTGACGCCCATGAACAAATGCTTACTAGCCGCGTTTCTAACCGCCCTGCTGTTATTATCCGGCTGCAGCCAGCCGCTGATGTCCCCGGCGACATCGAACGAAGAAACCGCAACGACCCGTACATCCGAAGCCAAGACAGACGCCGGCACAACGAATGCCAAGCAGACGACCTATCCCACCGATGATCTGAACCTGCCGCGGGTTGCCGTGGAATTGGTCAAAGCCGTTGACGGCGACACCATCAGCGTCATGTTCGAAGGCAAAAAAGAGAATGTTCGCATGCTTCTGGTCGACACGCCCGAGACAAGCCATCCGAAACTGGGCGTCCAGCCGTTCGGGCCCGAGGCCAAGGCTTTTACGAAGGAGCTCGTGGAACAAGCCGATCGGCTTGAATTGGAGTTCGATATCGGTCCGAACCGGGATAAATACTCCAGGCTGCTCGCTTACGTGTATGCCGATGGGAAAATGGTCCAGGAATCGCTGCTTGAAGAAGGACTGGCCCGCGTCGCCTACATCTATCCGCCCAACACGCGCTATGTGGACAAATTTGATGATTTGCAGCGGATCAGCCGGGACAAGGGGCTCGGCATATGGAGCGTAGAGAACTACGCCCAGGAAGACGGATTCCATCCGGAAGAACAGGACGACACGAATAAGAACAACAACCATGACACTACACCACCCCAAGCGCCAACCGAGAAGCCACAACCGTCCAAGCAAGCCTGCGACATTAAAGGCAACATCAACTCCAAGGGCGAGAAAATCTATCATACGCCCGAATCCCCGTACTACGAGCGCACGAAGCAGGAGCAGTGGTTCTGCAGCGAGGAAGAAGCCGAGCAAGCCGGTTTCCGGGCACCGCTTAAGTAGCTATGAACCTGATTGCATATATGAAATGAACGCATATGTTCATCTTATATAAATTTTAGCCGTATTTGAAAAGGAGCCACGAGCCATGGGGAAAAAGAAAACGCCGGCAGCCAAACCCAATGAAAATCAACCAGCAAATCCAAGCTCTGCCGCATTGTACAAAACCGTCTGGAGATGGCATTTCTATGCCGGCATCATTTTCGCTCCTTTTCTGATCATCCTGGCTGTAACCGGCTCCGTTTACTTATTTAAGCCCCAGATTGAACAAGCGTTATATCGGGACTACTACACGGTAACCTCTCAGGTCGAACGGGTAACGCCCAGCAAGCTGGTCGGACAAGTGAAAGAGCTCTACCCTGACGCTACCATCACGAAATACCGCCCCGGCGAGTCGGATTCCCGTTCCACGGAAATCAGTCTGACCTCGGGCAGCGAATCCATGACCGTCTTCATGGACCCCTATACGGGAGAAAAGATAGGCGAACTGAAAGACAACGACCGGATCATGGACAAAATCGAGGAGTTCCACGGCGAGCTGATGGTCGGGACCATCGGGGACCGGATCGTGGAGCTTGCCGCCTGCTGGGCGATCGTGCTCATCATCACCGGTTTGTTTTTATGGTTCCCGAAAAATAAAAACAAAAGCAAAAAGAAAAGAAGCCTTGCAGGCATCATGTACCCGAGGCTCGGCAAGGGCAAGCAAATTCTTCGCCGGGACCTGCACGCCGTTCCCGCATTCTGGATTGCGGCTGGCATGCTGTTTCTCGTCATGACCGGATTACCCTGGTCAGGCCTGTGGGGCAGCAATTTCCAAACCGTGGCAACCAATACCGGTGCCGGCTATCCTCCTTCCATCTGGTCGGGCAGTGCGCCATCCTCCCATGTGGTACAGACGAAGGAAGTGGCAGAGGTGCCTTGGGCGGCCGAAAATCTGGAGGTTCCCAACTCCACCATCTCCGACTTTATGCCGCTTCCGATTGAAGATGTCATGTACGTAGCCCGAAGCGAGGGAATGCATCCGAGTTACACCATCAGCATCCCGCAGCAAGCGGACGGGGTGTACACGTTGTCGGCCTATCCGCCGAAAGCGCAGGACGAAGCCACCATGCATATCGACCAGTACAGCGGCGCGGTGTTGGCGGATTATCGCTATGATCATTACGGATTCGTCGGCAAAGCCGTTGCCCTGGGCATTACGCTGCACAAAGGAACCCAATTCGGCATCGTCAACCAGATTTTCAGTTTGCTGATATGCCTAGGCATCATTCTCATTGCGGTAAGCGGTTTGTACTTGTGGTGGAAACGAAAACCGGATCACGGACTGGGGGCTCCGAAAGCGCCCGAGGCAGGCGCCAAGAGCATGAGGCTGTTCCTGCTGCTGCTTATCGCTTTGGGGATTCTGTTCCCGCTTGTGGGCTTGTCTCTCATCATCGTGTGGATCATCGATTCTGTCATTGTGCGGAAGATACCGGCGATCAAGGCTTTCCTGAACGCCTGATTCGCTTAGGACTCAATCATAAATAAGGGGTGGCGGTTTCATGATCGTAAAAGGCCGTATTATTATAACCGTACTGCTATCGGTTCTGCTGCTGAGCGCTTGTTCGGCCAGTCCCGAGGCAGCCGACCGGTATGAAAAAGAAATCCCGTTGATGGCCGAGGTGAACATTCCGGATGCATTATCCGTCCAACAGCCGGAGACCATCGAGATTATTCTTACCCAAGACGGAAAAAGAGTGCCCGGTGCGGATTTTGTCCACTACGAGCTGTGGAGCCATGACGGTTCCCTACGGGATCCCATGACGGATGCGGTCGAGGTGGGCGATGGCGTGTATACGGTGACCAAAACCTTCGATAAAGAGGGGCTGTATTTCATCAAGCTGCACAGCGGAAACAACGGCTCCATCATCATTCCCCAGAAACCGTTCGCCGTCGGCAAACTGTCCGAGGCCGAGCTTGCCTACCTGGAGGCGGGAACTCCGACATTCCAAGAAGGCACGGCAGAGCATCATCATTAAAACACGCGGAATCAGGATAAAAACCGGCGCCGAATGTCCGGCGTCGGGACCATGCATTCACTGGATTGCCCGAACCACCGGTAACGGTTCTTCGCCACCCAGCGGTACACCAGGTTCCGTAAGAAAGGGGGAATCAGGATCAGGACATACGACAGCGGCCAAGGAAAACGAAGACGCCGCGCAATCCGAAGAGCTCCCGTCGATCTGGTGTAATATCTCCCCTGTTCAATCAGCACCATCGTCTCCGGCGAATCTCCATCGAGTCCTCCCTGCCTCAACAGCTCCTGACCGATATCGGATTGCAGCGAAGCGAACCGGAAAACACCCGCGGGATCTCGCTTGATAATGAATTGAGTCAGCCCCTGGCACAAATGGCACACGCCATCAATCAGCACAATTGCATATTCCTCATGATTTTCGGTTGCACGATCCTTCATATTTTCTTCGCTCCCTTCACACCATAAAAAAAAGAAAAAACGCAGGAGCCCTCTCCTACGCTTGATCAAGTACGCTTATTGGTTTATTACTCAGCAGCTTTGTTCAGCCACTCGCCGTCTCTCATCTGCTGGTCGAATTCGTTCGAGAATTTCTCCATGCATTTGCATATGAAATCCTTACGACAAACCGGGCAAGGTACTTTCCCAAGTCGGCTAAGCGCAGTCAGTTTCCATTCCGGGAAGCGGTTATAGAATACGCGAATATCCGTTCCGTCAGCCGTGTGGATAATGAATTCGTATAGCCCTTCCTTTTCATTGCTTCCAGCTGTGGTCACATTTGCAATCTGCGGTCTGTATGGCATGTTCATCACCCGTTTATTTTATTTAAATTCCTTATGACTGGTTTGTACTTTCTGGTACTTAGTCATATTAAAGAATTTTAGGGGTGATGTCAACCGAAGAACACATCCAGGATCGAGCCCAGCTGCCCCCTCTTTTTACCTTCCAATATATCCGGGTTGAAGACTTCCACATATCCGCAGTTCGTACAGGAAACAAATAGGAAATGATTGTGCTGAATATCAAACATTTTGCTCAAGCCTGCCCCCGACATCGAGACCTCTTTCGTCTCGCAGTGGTTCCCTCCACATTTGCTGCATACAAACCGTTCCTCTATCATTTGTTCTATTCGCATTCCAAGCGCCCCTTTCAAGCATAGCTTTAACTGAAGTACGGCGTATCATGTAAAAAGTTTCATATTGAGCGTCTTTAGCCGACAAAAAAGGATGACCCCCATTTTAGAGAGCCATCCGAATCCTCCATCGTCAGCTTACGCTTAACTCCACGTCGATGTTGCCCCGGGTTGCTTTGGAATACGGGCAAAACGCGTGCGCTTTCTTCGCGAGATCCTCCGCCTGGCTTCGTTCGATGCCCGGCATTTCGATCTTCAGCTTCACTGCCAGCTTAAAGCCGTCAGCGCCTTCGTCTTTTCCGATCGACACCTGGGAGTGGATCACGACATCCTTCAGCTCGACGCCCTCCTTGCGGGCGATGTTGGCCAGGGCGCTTTCATAGCAGGCCCCATAACCGGCCGCGAACAGCTGCTCCGGATTGGTTCCGTCTCCACCCGGACCTCCGAGCTCCTTCGGCATGCTTAATTTGTGGTTGAGAACGCCATCGGTAGATTCTACGGAGCCTTCCCGCCCTCCAATGACTTTGACATCTGCTGTGTATAATGGTTTCATGCTCGTTCATCTCCTTCATGCCCTATTATGGTCTCTACATGTACTCTTTAAACTTTCAGCGCAAATTGAAACGATAAACACGGCAATTCGCCATAGTTGCAGCATTTTCACGGCACGCGATGGACATAACAAAAAAGCCGTTTATCAATGGGATTTCCATTTGATAAACGACTTCTTTATGAAGTATGCGGTAGAGAGGACTCGAACCTCCACGGGTATACACCCACTACCCCCTCAAGATAGCGTGTCTGCCATTCCACCACTACCGCATGTATAAGGGATGTTCTGCAGCGAACATTCCCTATTATACTGCCCCTTTAGGTAAAAGTAAAGCGCCAAAATCTGGGCTTTAGAATTGGCCGTTTGCATCAGCTAGCTCTTATCGCCCCGCTTATCCTTCCGATAGGCCGAAAACTCGATGTATTCGCGGATAAACTCCTTCTCATGCTCAGCCAGACCGGACATTAAGGCAGGATCCAATGATTCCGGATCCACTTCATACTCCCCGCGGGCTTCCTTGACACGGTTGGTTGGACTGCCCTTGCCAATAATGAGCCAATCTAGGCTGACGGAAAAAAATGCTGCGATCTCAATCAATTTATTCGTGCTCGGCGTTGTTTTTCCCCTCTTCCAGTCACCAAAATTTCCTGTGCTGATCCCGAGGGTTTCACAAAACGCCTTCTTGGTCATACCCCGGCTTTCTATGAGATGTTCGATTCGTTGGTAAATAGACTGCATCAAACAACCGCCTTCCTATTTCTCTTTGAAAGAAAATATCTTATGTACGTATTTTTATCTTGCACAATGACTTAATTACGTGTATAATCAATATATATTGCCTAAATTATACCATAGTACTCATGGATCGTCGTATCTTTTACTCATGAGTCTATTTCCATACGAGGAGCGAGTAATTTGCCCTACGATACCATGACCACATCCTGGAATAATGCGGTTCACTCCTTGAATAAGGGGCTGATGGTCATTACTCCGGATGGCATCATAGACAAAATCAACGATCCGCTCATTACCATGGCCGAAAGATACGGTGTCCCGCCTGACTTCAGGTGGCATGGGGCATCTTTTTTTGATATGACTTCCCAGCATCTTGGTTCTGTATTCGATCATTTTTCCCATGAGCTGGATATACCCTCCGTAAGGGAAGTTATACTGGGTAAGCTGCCTGATTATTCTTTTGAATATGCCGTGGAATGGAATGAACGGCAGAACTGGGTTCTGTGCGAGGTGCTGCCGCTGATGATGAACAAGGACAGCCGCGTCCACGGAGCCATGATATCATTCACGGATATTACAAAGTTCAAGCACAAGGAACTGCTGCTGGAACAAGCGCTGGCTCACAGCTTCCCTCTTCCAGGACATATCCCAATCTGTGCCGTATGCAAATATGTTCGCCATGCGGATGAATGGGAGCCTGTGGAGAGCTATTTGGAGAGCCGTCTCCCCATTGAGTTTACCCATGATATTTGTCCGGATTGCATTCGCAGATTATACCCGAAATATTCTTCCATCCTCGATGATCCGGAATTGCCCGATTAACGTCCCGTCTGCATACAACACAGAATAAGCAGCTTCGATATCCCGATGATCACTGGATTCGAAGCTGCTTATTTATGATTGAGTCATTCTTTGGTTGATTACGCGTTTACAAAACGAAGCAGGGGGCTTATGAGGGTCGGCAGTACCGAAACATGCCCCTCACCCTCAATTTCGTCGAACGTCGTCTCCAGCACCTCTTCATGCCCTTTGAGAAACGCATAGAGCTCCCTTGCGTCCTTCACCATGGACGGCTTCTCCTCGGCCCCCACGTACAAGCGGAGCGACTTGCGCTCCCCGCTCTGTCGTAAACGAGCTTCTCCCTCTTCCCATCGCTTGTACAGCGCGTAGTTCTTCCACCATACCGAGGGACATGCCGCAATATACCGCGAAAAGGCCTCCGGTCTGGTGAATAAGGTATATAAGGTGAAAAATCCACCGAGCGAGTGTCCGAACAGCGCCTGCTTCGAACGGTTCACCGCATACCGCCGCTCCACGGCCGGCTTCAGCTGCTGCTCGATGAAGGTAAGAAACGCCTCCACGCCGCCCGTCTCCGGCCAATCCATGCCGTTTGGCCGGACAGGCAGTTCAGCGGGATCGGCATATTCCGTAAAGTTATAGAAGCGCTCGCTGCTCACGATGGGGCTGTCGCTGTCAAAGCCGATGCCGACGATGAGCGCCGAGGGAATGCCCCGCGGCGTACGGGATTGCAGGCGGATGGCTTCGGCCAGCGTGCCGAAGGTGGCATTGGCATCCAATGAATATAACACGGGATAACCTCCCTCAGGAGGCGGCCCCATCGGTTCGGCGATGAAAATGCGGTATTCGCGGCCCGTCTCGTCGGACTGCATGGACCAGGTCAGGGTTCCCGGTACGGAAAACAATGGGGCCTTTACTTGGTTATCTTGTTTATCTTGTTTATCTTGGTCATTATACAATTCGTGCTTTTCCTGAATATCCGGATCCTCATGTTGAGCTCGCCCCTTCGCCGAAACTTGCTCCTCTGCTTCCCCGACGAACAGCCACCGCAGCGCATCCGGAAATCTTCTGGACATAAAGATAGGATCATGGGTTCCGTCAGGATCTACCGCCAGCTGCAGCCTCTCAGGGCTCACCCCTTGCTCAAGCCAGAACCGATGGGCCTCCACGTTGTTCACAAACATGTTTTTCTGCGCATTTTGCTTGTACGCCCCTTCAAGCTGCCCGACGGACATATACACCCGCTGCTCATCCGGCCACATTCCCTGCTGCCGGATGTAGTCCATCACCCCCTCGTACCATAACGAAGCCGACAGCATGCCGATTCGTCCGAAGGTATCGGGACGCCAATATCCGGCGAACATCGAGATCAATCCGCCAAAGGAACCTCCGATGATGGCCGTATGCTCAGGCGCTGGAAGCGTTCGATACTGATGGTCTATGTATGCTTTGATGACATCCGCTACCTCATCGACATAAGCTCTCCCCTCCCCGCCGAAAGGAGGGTTGCTCGCCAGCAAAGGCTCAGCCGGCCAAGGCGTATATTCACGATTCCGGTTCGTTGTCGAGATTCCGACCAGGATGATCTCTTCCAGCCGGCCTGCCGCAAACAAATGATTCAAATAGTTCAGGCAGTCCATGAACATATCTCCTTCATCTTGAACATAGGCAACAGGATAGGAACGGTCAGACTCCAGATAGGAAGGAGGCAGATACAGTGTAAGCTCTCTGCCCTCAACTACCAGCTGCTTGTAACGATTCATGTGATCCTCCCGAAAGCTGCTTTTATTTTCTCATACGAATTAATAGATAGATAAAATACGGAACCCCGATCACGGATACCACAATGCCTGCAGCTAGCTCGGCCGGAGCGAATATCGTCCTGCCGATGAAGTCGCCTATGACAACAATCGCCATGCCCGCAATGCCGCTGATCGGGATGATATGCCTGTGCCGCAGTCCCACAAGCTGCCTGGCCATATGCGGAGCAATCAGGCCGACAAACCCGATGCTGCCGGATACGGCTACGCTGGCGCTCACCAGGCCGATGCTGCACAGAAGCAATATATTCTTCTCGCGCTCGACGGATACCCCGACGCTCTTCACGCTTTCCTCGCTCAGCTGGAACAAGTCGAGCACTTGAGAGCGAAGCCAGATGACAGGCGGCAAAATAACGAGCCACGGCAGCATGGTCACCACAAACTTCCAGTTGGCGCTATGAAGGCTGCCGGCGAGCCAGGCAACCGCCATCTCATAATCTTTCGGGTTCATTTTAAGCGAAACATACATGGTAACGGCTCCAAAGCCGGATGCGATCGCAATGCCCACAAGTATGAGCCGTTGGGGATCCAGCTTTCCGTTTTCTCTAGCAAACATGTATATGGCCGTTGTCGCTGCCAAACCGCCCGCGATGCCGAACATGGGCATCATCATCACCCCGAGCCAGCCGGTCATCGTGATCTGCCCTTGCAGCAGGAACATAAACAATACGACCGCCATGCCGGCGCCTGCATTG
Source organism: Paenibacillus sp. HGF5 (assembly GCF_000204455.1). Taxonomy (NCBI): domain Bacteria; kingdom Bacillati; phylum Bacillota; class Bacilli; order Caryophanales; family Paenibacillaceae; genus Paenibacillus; species Paenibacillus sp. HGF5. The sequence goes on from NZ_AEXS01000151.1 coordinate 37,478, forward strand.
ATGCCGAGGATGCCCGGATCCGCAAGCCCGTTGCGGGTTACCCCTTGGATGACGGCACCGGCCATACCCAGCGCAAACCCGACAAGGGCGCCAAGCACGATTCGGGGGAGCCTGAATTCAAACACGACAAGATCAAAGTCCGAATTGGGCTTCATCCGAAACAGCGTCTGGAATACTTCCTTGATGGACATGTCAAACGTTCCGTTGGTCAGACTGAAATAAACGGCTGCCAATACGACCGCTATCCCGCCTGCCAGCACTATCGGGAACCGATAAGATGTGTTACGCACGCTGAGCCCCTCCCCTCGTCTTGATCAGATAGAGGAAGAACGGCACGCCGATCAGCGAAGTGATGACACCGACCGGCGTCTCGAAAGGGCTGTTCACGAACCGGGCGAGAATGTCGCACAGCGCCAGGAACATGCCGCCAAGCACGCCCGACACCGGTACGATCCATCGGTAATCGGAGCCCGATAAGTACCGTGCAATATGAGGGACAATCAAGCCTACAAAGGCAACCTTCCCTGCCAGCGCCACCGATACGCCCGTCAGGATCACAACCGCCAGCATCGCGAGACCTTTCACCAGCCATGTCTTGACGCCAAGCCCCTTGGCCGTCTCGTCCCCGAGGGAGAGCAGCGTGATCGATTTGGACAAAACCACGGCGAGGCACAAACCGACGATCGCAAACGGAATGCTCAGCTTAATCAGCTCGGGATCCATGGCATGCAGCCGGGCATTGTACCAAAAACTGATGCTTTGGGAAATCTGAAAATATGCTGCCAAAGCTTCGGCCGTTCCGCTTAGAAACGTCCCGATCACGGTTCCGAGTATAGCCAGCCGAACCGGACTGAGCCCCCCTGGAATAAGCCATGCTAATCCGAACACGACGGCTGCACCGATCGCGGAACCTACCAATGAACTGACAATGTACATATTGGAGCTGGCATTCGGAATGAATACCATGAACAAGGTCACAGCGAACACCGAACCGTCCGATACCCCCATAATGGAGGGGGAGGCTAAATAGTTTCTTGTCATCCCCTGCATAAGAGCGCCCGAAACCGCCAGAAAAGCCCCGATCAGCATAGCCCCGACGACTCTGGGCAGCCGGGAGCTCATAATGATCTGATGGTCGATGCTCTCCGGGTCAAAAGCAAAGATGGAATCCCAGACGGTATCCATCGAAATATTCTTGGCTCCATACAGGATGGAGGCCGCTATGAGCAATAAGCAGACTGCCGGGGCCATCACAAGGATGACAGCCGGCAGCGATTTTTTGAACCCCATGAACAACACGCCTTATACGTTTATACTGAAATGTTTGATATTACTTCGTAAGATTTTCGACGGCAGCTTTCAGAAACTCGATTTTACTGTACGCGGTACCGCCTTGAGCAAGCGGGTCAACCACGTTGACAAAAGCCGTTCCGTTCTTGAACGCGTTCAGGTTTTTCATGATAGGATCATTCTGCAGCTCTTCCAGTGCGTTCGGCGTATCCTTGTTCTCGTCCGGAGAGAACTGGACAAACACGTAATCCGGATTCATCTCAGCCATTTTCTCTTTGGAGACCAGCTCCTGCGCTTGCGCGGCTTCTACCTCAGCCGGTACGGCGATTCCCAGATCCTCGTACAATACCGGATTAAAGAATACCCCAGCCGGGTAAATGTACATCTCCCCCGCACGAACCCGTAGCGCCAAAACCTTCTTGTCCTTCAGGCCGTCTCCGATGGTTGCCTTTGCTGCTTCCAGATCCTCTTTATATTTAGCGATCTCTTGCTCAGCCTGTTCCTGCTTGCCGCTCAACTCGCCCAGCAATCTCAAATTGCTCTCCCAGTTGGTGGATACATGAGAATAAGGTATCGTCGGGGCAATTTTATTCAATTGTTCCACGACCTCCGGCTTGAACTTGGAAGATCCCAAAATCACGTCCGGTTTCAGCGAGAGGATCGTTTCGAAATTCGGCTCCGTTTTCTCGCCTACCGACTGGGCATCCTTTGTAATCGACTCAAACAATGGAGGGAAAGAGCCCGAGAAGCTGATCGCTCCGACCGGATTCACTTCCAGTACAATAGAGTCCTCCATGGCTTCGACGGCACCCGTTATAACGATCCGCTCCGTTTTGGCAGGAAGCGTGTATTCCTGATCAAGATATTTCACAACTTTGGTTTCGCCCGCAGCGGGTGTTTCTTCGTTCGAGGCTTTATTCTCCTCAGCGGTGTTCGTGCTTCCTGCATTACTCGTGCTTGCTCCGTCTGTATCTTTAGCCTCGTTACCTCCGCCACAAGCAGATAGTACCAAAGCAAATACCAGCAATAACCCCAAGACCATTTTCATCCGTTTCATCTCTCTCCAGTTACCCCTTCCATGATCCATGATCATTTAATAATTGATAATGATTATCATTATTGATCATACTATCGGATTTGCTCTCTATGCACCATGGACAAATAACCGGATTCCTCATGGACATTTTCCGGAAAACAACCGGAAGGCCTCCTCCGCCATCTGCTCCATTGCAATGGGCGAATACTCACGCCAAGGATATGAGGATAATTGATGGAACGTTCCCTCCCTCACCGCGGAGATGGTCATCCACTCCGGCGTCGCCTGCAGTCTTCTCCAATAGGCAAGCGTTTCGGAATCTTGACGGATCAGAAGAAGCAGATGGTTTGCACGGCTGTCCCTGATCTGCTCCATCGTTAAACACCCCTCATTCTGCTGATCCATAGGCAGGGCCGGCTGAAAACCGAAATCATCGAATAGTATTTCCTTCATGCCCGGATGGCTGTATGCCCGAAGTTCATCCTGATGCAGGCGCGCGGTCAAAAGCGTGCGGGCTTCCCTATTGCTAGAGGGGAGCTTCTCCCGGTAAGCCGATATCTTGTGATGAAACGCTTCAATCCACTGCTCTGCTTCAGGCAGCTTGTCCAGCATTTTGGCGAGACTGAGCAGATTGAACCGCCATCCCTTCTGCTCTCCCGGCATTTCATAGAGAGGGGCGATCTGCCGTAGCTGCTCCTTCTCCCACTCCTCGACCCCCTGCGCGCACACGATGAGCTCCGGACGTGCCGTGGCCAGCCTTTCCAGATTCGCATATTTGTTATGGTTCTGGCGGTATGCATCCAGATGGACCGGAATATCCGGGCCGAGATTGTTATAGTAATGCTGTGACCACTTCGGATGAAGCGGAGCCGCATACGGCGTGAAATCCAGCGGCATGGCGTAACCCAATAGGCTCGTTGAGCCGTACATCGCCAGTTTATTTTTCCTTGTCTTCATATAGGCGGAGGGCGAGATCCCAAAAGCTTTCTTAAACTTGCGGCTGAAATAAAATTCATCCTTATACCCCACCATATGGGCAACCTCACGCAGCAAGGAATCCGAACCCAGCATCAATTGTTTGGCCTTGTTCAAACGGACGCTCGCCAAATAATCCATTGCGCTGTGCCCATAGGTCTTCTTATATACCTCTACAAAATACTTGGGGCTCAGCTCGGAGAGATTCGCCAGCTGCTCGATCGTTAAATCTTCATCGTAATGCCCCTCGATATACTCCTTCACCCGCTCCAGCGCTTGCCGTTTATCATTCTTGGCATATGGGCTGCATTCGGCCATCATCGTGTACAGCAGCTCTTGAAAATCCAGCTGAGCCCTCCACTGCTTCATGGGCTCCTTGCTGTGAAAATCCTTATACATCGCCCGGCAGACGAGATTCAAGCGGTCCGGAGAGCTGATGACAAAGATGCCATCATAGGGCATGAATGCGGAGCCGTCCACTTCATGCAACCGACCGCAGCCGGACATCCCTTCATAGAAGCCAAAATGAAGGATCGCAACCGCTGTCTGTTCCTGTTCCTCGGAACTCCAGTACTCGCCGCTCGTAATACCGAAAGTAGATCCAGCCGCGCAAAAATAAACGCACCCCTTATTCATGCGTGTCACTTGCTCTGCCTGCTGCAAACAGGTCTCTCCACTAAGCGGGACGATCAAGGCCGGCTGCACGGCCAACTGTTGTTCCAAGGACATCCCTTGCCCATGAACAATGTCCATATTCCATAAACGGGCCATGAACCCGCTGCATTCGCGTAGCTCTTCCTTGCTGGTATTCATGGATAGGTTTAACATCATTGCAGACCCCAACCTTAAATGAGAATGGTTATCATTATCATATAATTATCATACACCGTATCAAATGTCCAGCACGTTCTTCGTCTTTTCCATAATGCCCCATGATACTCAGGCTAAAAAAAGAAAGCAGCCATGCCTCCCTTTAAGGAGTCATGGCTGCTGCTATTTACTAGTGTGCCTGAAGGTGGATCTTTAGAATGAGAGAGTTTCAGCCCCCTCCAAGGAGAGTCTCTTCTCACATCAGCTGAATTTTCATTAATTTCCCCGTTGGCGCTGCCGGGCTCTAGCCTCGCCGCCTTTGCGGCCCGCTTCTTCACGGCTCATCTTGCCATCCCCGTTGCTGCCGCTACTGTTTCTGGCTTCGCCGCCCTGCTGTCCAATTTCTTGGTAGAACTCGCGACCATGGGAATCCGAGGTAGCCTCGCCGCCTTTGCGGCCGATTTCCTCATAGAACTCCCTGCCATGGGAGTCGGAAGTCGCTTCGCCGCCCTTCTGGCCGATCTCTTGATAAAACTCCTTATCATGGGAGTTTGACGTGGAGTCTCCGCCCTTTTTGCCGATTTCCTGGTAAAATTCTTTGTCATGGGAGCGGGATGTCGCTTCGCCGCCCTTCCGTCCGATCTCTTGGTAAAACTCTTTATCATGGTTGTTCGCTGTAGCTTCTCCACCTAAACGTCCTGCTTCTTCACGGCTCATCTTTCCATTATTGTTATTAGCCATTCTGAATCACTCCTTAATAGGTATTTGGAAGTTGTTGCTCGTCCACGATATGATATTAACCTCTTGACTAGAGATGAAACACCGGTTTTGCATAAACGCGCAATGAAAAATATCTAAAATCTGAATAATCTCCATGAAAATCCTGATATATAATAAAAAAAACTCCACGCTATGCGTGAAGCTTCTTCTTCAACATGGTATGCGGTAGAGAGGACTCGAACCTCCACGGGTATACACCCACTACCCCCTCAAGATAGCGTGTCTGCCATTCCACCACTACCGCATAATATAAGGGATACATCTTTTCGTACTAAGTAAAAATGGTGAGCCATGAAGGACTCGAACCTTCGACACCCTGATTAAAAGTCAGGTGCTCTACCAACTGAGCTAATGGCTCTCGATGACAATCGTGCGGCTGCCATATAGAAAGTGGTGACCCGTAGGGGATACTCTCACTTCGTTCGAGACTGCGAAGTTTATCCTAACGATGTTTATGCTCCGACGAACCGACGAGTTTCTCATCCCGAAGTTATATAGAAAGTGGTGACCCGTAGGGGATTCGAACCCCTGTTACCTCCGTGAAAGGGAGGTGTCTTAACCCCTTGACCAACGGGCCACTTTAACCACGTCGCCGTGACGACAAGATTGAGTATAGCATAAATTTAAAAATGCTGGCAAGCTTTTTTTTTCGCGAATTTTCAAATTTATTTATTTAGCTTTTTCGGCCCTTAAATCAGCCTAAAAAATCCGGTGTCAACTTCCCTTCTTGAACGCTATTTCCTTCACGCTTCACATGGTATGCATGTGCGTTTTCCCTTGAGCTTACGATTCGATGCAACCGTCCATCCATAAAATGCAATGCAACCCCGTCATCAGCAGCATATCCTGCTTTTGCTTCACCTTGAAGCACGAGTTTGTGATAGGCGGGTCTTCTTTTGCTCTCTCCATCAAAATGCGGACAATGACTGCCTTGTAATATACCCAAACCCTCAAGCTTGTATAAAGGCCCGTTCAACGGGTCCGTCACCCCTTGCTCAAACCAGCAAATGGAGCCAGCGCTTAACCCGGTTAAAATGACACCCTGTTCATACGCCTCTTTGAGTATCTGATCCAGGCCCCATTCCTTCCACAAGACCAGCATATTCCGGGTATTGCCCCCTCCAACATAAATGATATCCTTCTCGAGTACAAAAGACCGAAGATCGGCAAAGTTCGGCTGGAACAGCGACAGATGACTGGGAATACACGGCAGTGTCCGGAAAGCATGATAGAAACGTTCAACATACCCATCCGCATCCCCGCTTGCCGTCGGAACAAAACACACTTCAGGCATTTCTTTCGATACTTGTGCCAAAACATAGCGATCCAGCAGCAAATTATCAGGTTCCATCGAAAAACCGCCGCCACCCATTGCAATAATCTGTTTCATTGAGCTCTATTCCCCCATTCATGCTAAAGCGAAAGAGAAAGGGATACTCTCCCTTCGGTCGAGACTGCAAAGTATCCTAACGCTGATTATGCTCCGACGAACCCTATCCAGGGTTCTCATCCCTATGCAAAAAAACTCCCGATCACTTGGTGATGGGAGCTTTCTTCGATGTAATGCTCAATGAAGAGAGAGGGATACTCTCCCTCCGGTCGAGACTGCGAAGTATCCCTAACGCTGATTATGCTCCGACGAACCCTATCCAGGGTTCTCATCCCTATGCAAAAAAAGACTCCCGATCACTTGGTGATGGGAGCTTTCTTCGATGTAATACAACGGAGAGAGAGGGATTCGAACCCTCGCACCGCTTACGCAGTCTAACCCCTTAGCAGAGGGTCCCCTTATAGCCACTTGGGTATCTCTCCATATGGCTCCCCGAACAGGACTCGAACCTGTGACAACTCGATTAACAGTCGAGTGCTCTACCAACTGAGCTATCAGGGAACGTGAAGTTGAATACTAATAATTTATCATGACTTCTTAGGGGAGTCAAGCTTCAGAAGCGTAAGACGCCCGCCGCACTTTCCGCACCGATACCGGGCCGGATCCATCTTCCGTTTACGCAGGTATTCAGTCCCGCAATCGCCGCAGCGAAGCATGTATCGGTACGGTTCCGGTTGACGTCGGCCGGCCGCCTTGCCCTTCGGCAACGATTTGCAGAAACGGCTTCCTCCAACGGCCAGCAGCAGTTTCTTGAAATCGGCATCGCGATGGCGATATCCCCTGCCCGCAATGTGCAGATGATAATGGCACAGCTCATGCTTGATGATCTTCTCCACCTCTTCCCTGCCGTGCGTGGCCAACTGATGCGGATTGATCTCGATATGATGGCTTTTCATGAAATAGCGTCCTCCGGTCGAGGACAATCGCCGGTTAAACGTAGCTTGATGCCTGAACGGAACCCGAAAGCTCTCCAGCGAGATTTTCTCGACCCAGGCCTGCAGCTCCTCATTACTCATCTCGTTCGTTGTCACTATGTCTGATCCTTCCTTTGCCCTGATAAATGCTACTTGAATTTTAACTTCTCTCTGGGCTACACTGTCAAGTAGAAAGTATGGAGGGAGAACCTGCAATCATGCCGAATATGCGCTACGTTATTTTAAAGGGTCAGGACGAGCTGTTCTTTGTCGAAATGCCCAGTGACTATGCTTACCAGCTCAGTGCCCTGAATTTACGCCTGAACAAGGAAATCGATAAACTCACCGCCGCAGGCAAACCTCAGCTGCCTCTTGCCGTAGCCGAATGCGACCATTTGGATTTGCTGCAGGAATCGCTGAGCATTCAGGGTGGTCTTGAATACATAAATGAGCTTGAGCAGGCCTTTGCTTCCCTGAACGAAAAGGAATATCCGCTCATCTCGCTGCTTACCGAAATTCGGGCCCTTCAAGCTCAGCTCGAGCAATGGTACGAGGAAGAAGCGCAATAATCGAGGTAGACCTGCACGCTTTGGGCATTTTCCCCATATGCTATCCATACAGATGGAAATAGCAAGAGGAGGAGATACCCTTGCCGCAATGGCTCTGCAATCAGTTGACACGCGCTTTCCGCAAGAAGGACAGACGTCAGATCAAGCTGCTGAACGAATGCTGGTACTTTTACCGAAATTCCCCGGGTGAAGAAAATTCGAATGCCCGCTAGGGCCTGCAATCGATCCATAAGGTTGACAATAAGCCGGACGCTCTGTCCGGCTTATTTTTGCATTGTAATAGGTGGACTGCATCCGTCGAATCCGCTCCTATAATTCGCTTCGTCTAGCTGGCCAGGAGCCCTGAAGCTTCCGAATAAAAACGATTTGCCCCGTATGATATGCGTCATGCATGATTAAGCTGAGTATCCGCTGCGGCGATTCTTCGATCTCGGCTTCCGTCATCGCCTCGAACTTCTGTCTTAACGTTGCATGAACTTCCTGAAGCTGATTCCGGGCCGTATCCCAGGCCTCCTCGTTGGTGTCATGGATCAGAAACGTCTCGTCGTTTCCTATCCCTTCATTATGAAGCGGTCTCCCTTCCAATCTTCCGAGCAGACGCTGCTTGTAATACAGCAAATGCTGCACGTTCTCCCAGATGGAATTCGCTGCCTCCCCTTCCGGCTTCCACCATGCCTGCTCAAGCGTAACCTCCTTCAGCGCGGGGAGAATCGGAGGATACCAATCCTCCTGATCCATCGCATAATCCCAATTTTGCAGCAGCAATTCCTTCATGTTCATGTCCATCGCCTCCACTTTGATTGTAACTACCATAAATAAAATAGAGCGTTACATAAAAATTAACACACTTCAGATTCCATTACAAGTAACTAGCAACATGAATATTTACTTGTTACAATAATGAGACAAGAAAGGATGAGCTTCATGTTATGGGATGATTTTATAAACAGCGAATGGCATGACTGGAGAGGCAGCGGCCGATCCGAGGACCGGCTCGCCCGTGAGGATTGGCTCACTGAATTTATTAGCGAGCATGAGCTCCACATCGCTGTTCCGCTGACTTCGGATGAACTGGAACTTCTCCGGCAGCTTCGATCCTTCCTGCGAACATGCGTTCAGCGCATCGTTGGGGGTGCTCTTCCCTCCCACCAGCAAGTAGAGGAGTTGAACCGCTGGATGGCGACAGGGCCGGTCATTCGACAGCTCAAGCTCGATGAGGATCAAAAAGGGACACTTTCTTATATACCGCAAAATCCAGGCCTGCAAGCAGCCGCTGCCGAGATCGCCGGCTCCTTTGCACAAACCATCGAGCAAGGCGAGCTGTCGCGATTTCGCATCTGCACCAATCCGGATTGCCTCTGGGTGTATTACGACGATACGCGAAACCGCTCCAAACGTTATTGCGACGATAAAATGTGCGGAAATCTGATGAAGGTCAGACGCTTTCGAGCAAAGAAAAAGCAGCAGTCAGAGCCCGGGAAATAGGCGTGCGTATCACTGGTGTCTCGAAACTTACGATAAAAACGTCCTGCTTCTAAAGCTGAGTCATGACTAAACCTCCCTCCAGAATAAACTTTATTCGCAGTTGATCCAGCCAATGATGAAAAAAAAGAGCCCCAAAAAAAGCCGTTTCTCCCAAAAGGAGAATACGGCTCTTCTTTAGCTCATTTTAGTTCTATCCTTGGTCTTTCGGCTTGCGCATCGTCAAGCCGACGCGCCCCTTCTTCAAATCCACATTCAGCACCCAAACGGTCACGTTATCCCCTACGGAGACGACATCCATCGGATGCTTAACAAATCCATCGCTCAGCTGGGAGATATGCACCAGGCCGTCGCTCTTGATGCCGATATCGACAAAGGCGCCGAAATCGATGACATTGCGTACCGTTCCCTGAAGCTCCATTCCCGGCACTAGATCCTCGATCTTGAGCACGTCCTGGCGGAAAATCGGCAGCGGCAGTTCCTCCCGCGGATCGCGTCCCGGACGCTGCAGGCTGTCCAGAATATCGCGAAGCGTCGGCACGCCCACCTCAAGCTTCACGGCCAGGCTCTCCGGCTGCTGGGCATCCAGAAGCCCAGCCAGCTCCTTGCTTCCCAGCTTGTCCAGGCCGACCTGAAGCTCCTGGAACAAACGGTCAACCACCGCATAGGATTCCGGGTGAATCGGAGTACGATCCAGGATGTTCTCGCCTTCCGAAATCCGCATGAAGCCCACGCACTGCTCATAGGTCTTGGCACCGAGACGCGGAACCTTCTGCAGCTGCTTCCGGCTGACAAACTTCCCGTTCTCTTCCCGGTACTTCACGATATTTTTCGCAATGGTGGCATTGATGCCGGCCACATAAGAGAGCAGCGATGGCGATGCCGTATTCACGTCTACCCCGACATGGTTCACCGCGGACTCCACGACGGCTTTCAAGCTTTCCTCCAGATGCTTCTGGGTTACGTCATGCTGATATTGGCCCACGCCGATCGACTTCGGATCGATCTTCACCAGCTCGGCCAGCGGATCCTGCACGCGGCGTGCAATGGAGGCCGCGCTGCGCTCGGCCACATCCAGATCCGGGAATTCTTCCTGCGCCAGCTTCGAGGCCGAATACACACTCGCCCCGGCTTCGTTTACGATGAGGTAAGCAAGCTCAGGGTCGGCGAGCTCCGCAATGACTTCTTCCGCTACGAATTGCTCCGTTTCGCGGGATGCCGTACCGTTCCCGATGACAATGAGCTTGATTCCGTATTTCGCAATCAGCTCCTTGAACTTCGCGGCAGCCTCCCGCTTCTTGTTGGCCGGCGGCGTCGGATACGTGACGGCTACCTCAAGCAGCTTGCCCGTGTCATCAACTACAGCAAGCTTACATCCGGTACGGTAAGCCGGATCGACGCCCAGCACGCAGCGCCCCTTTACCGGCGGCTGCAGCAGCAAGCTGCGCAGATTCCCCGCAAAGATGGAGATCGCCTGGTTCTCCCCTTTTTCCGTCAACTCCCCGCGCACCTCGCGCTCTATCGATGGGGCAATGAGACGCTTGTAGGAGTCCTCGATCACAGCCGTCAGAATGTCCGTCACGGCCGATGGCCCTTTAAGCACCTGCTTCCCGATATACCCGTGTATGGATTCGGAAGGAACCTCCAGCCCCACCTTCAAAATGTTCTCGCGCTCGCCACGGTTAATGGCCAGTATCCGATGCGGCGGCATTTTCTTCGCCAATTCCCGGTAATTGTAATAGTTCTCGTACACGGATTCCGCTTCGGTATCCTTTGCCTCCGACGTCAAAATGCCGTGATCCAGGCTGAACCGGCGTACCCAGGAACGAACGGCTGCATCATCGGCAATGTTCTCCGCCAATATATCCATCGCGCCTTGGAGGGCCTCTTCCGCCGAAGCCACGCCTTTCTCCTCATCGATATATTTCGCAGCCTCCACCATCGCATCGGCCTGCTTCGGCTGCGACCATATCCACTCCGACAGCGGCTCGAGTCCCTTTTCCTTGGCGACGCTCGCCCGCGTCTTGCGTTTTTGCTTATACGGACGGTAGAGATCTTCCACCTCCTGCAGCTTCACAGCCGCCGTAATCGATGCTTTCAGCTCTTCCGTCAGCTTGCCTTGCTCTTCTATGATGCGGATGACTTCCCGCTTACGGACCTCCAAATTGCGCAAATAGCCTGTCCGCTCTTCGATATCACGCAATTGGTTCTCATCCAGTTCGCCTGTCATTTCTTTACGGTAACGCGCAATAAACGGTATGGTATTGCCCTCATCCAGAAGTTCAACGGTCGTGCGCACCTGTTTCTCGGACAATTGAAGCTCCTTCGCGATCTGCTTCACGATCCGTTTCGATTCTTCCTTGCGAATCTGTTCTTCATTTACTTCCACAACAGCTTCTAATTCAGACAATGATATCCCTCTTTCTTCAATGAAACTATATTTGCTATTATCCCAAACTTAAGCGCGTATTTCCACTCCATCGCTCACTTCGCAAGGCTTTAAGCTGCATTTAATGTCAATTTCATCTGATTTTAAGTTTCGGCTTATATTCTGTTACTACGAACATGCTGCTGCCGGATATCCACACCCCATTACGATCGGGAGGTCACCTTCGATGAATGACAAACATGCGATTGCCTGGTCTGTTGTCTGCCTTCTGTTCATTGCAGCAGCAGTCACGACGGCATACGTGCTCATACCTACAAACGCGTAATCGATCGTCCCTAAGAGATAAACGCGCCTCGCCGCCACATAAAAACCCTCAAGGAGTACTCCTTGAGGGTTTTTTGGCCGTAACCGTTCTATGTGGAACATGCAACGCTTGGATTGAATCAAAAATCAATCAAGCCCAGACTTATTTGCAGGGAATCATCCACCTTGCTCATCATTTCATCATCAAGATGGGTGATTTTGTCGGTTAGCCGCTGCTTATCAATCGTCCGGATCTGCTCTAGCAAAATGACGGAATCCCGGTCAAATCCATGCGACGCCGCGTCGATTTCGACGTGAGTCGGCAGCTTGGCTTTTTGAATCTGTGCCGTAATGGCTGCAACAATCACAGTCGGACTAAACCGGTTGCCGATATCGTTCTGAATGACAAGGACCGGTCTCACGCCGCCTTGCTCAGAACCGACAACAGGTGATAAATCCGCAAAAAATACGTCGCCCCGTTTAACGATCACTGTCTACACCCCGCTTACTAAGCGGTCTAGAGTGTTGTCTGCATCTTCCTCCGCGTGAAACGCCTCAGAAGCCATGGTCAGGTTAATTTTGGCCATTTCCATATAACCCCGCTGCATGGATTCACGAATGTAACGTTTCTTCCGTTCATTCAGGTACAACTTCATGGCCTGCCTAATAAGCTCACTGCGGTTGGAATTTTCCAGCTGAGCGATCCCGTCCACTTCCTGCAAAAGATGATCCGGTAAACTGATCATGATTCGTTTGGTGTTCTGCATATTGGCCACCTTCTATTACACCCCCACAACCTTCTCGCCCTGTGCACCAGTATTACATTATTCAAGGAAAATTATACAAAAGAATATATATGCCGAAGGTATATCAAGTATGCTGCATATCATTATAAACTACAATCGACACTTTCGTACAGACTTAAACGACATATTCCTAATTCGGGAAGATCTGTACGTATTCCTTCTTTCCTGAATAAATAACTTATGGCGACATGCTTTTTTTAAAGGTTGTTCCAGAGCGCGTTTACGGTCTTTACCGGTATATCATCGCGTATATAAAGACGCGGTACCCGGTGGGCAATCATGCAGACGACCTCATAGTGGATCGTCCCCAGCTTGGCTGCCAGCTCATCTGCCGTAATACATTCGCCAGATTGCTGGCCGATGAGTACAACCTCTTCACCAGCTTTGATTTGTTCCGCCTCCTCGGCGAAAGATTTGAGCGATACCATACATTGGTCCATACAGATATTTCCGACTACAGGGACGCGGCGGCCGCGTATCAGCACTTCCGCTTTACCGCTCAGCATACGAGAGAAGCCATCGGCATAACCGATGGGAAGGGTTCCAATTCGTTCTTCCTGCTCCGTTACATACTTCGTCCCATAGCTGATGCCGGAATGCGGAGGTAAATTTTTGACGTAGACAAGCTTTGTCTTTAGCGTCATGACAGGGCGGAGGCTTACTGTCTTTCGATTCACCTCGTCCGAAGGATATAGTCCGTACAAGCCGATGCCGACACGAACCATATTATAGGATAGTTCAGGTGTATCGATCGCAGCAGCGCTGTTGCCCGTATGTATGATCGGGATATGGTAATCCTTATCCCGAAGAGCGTCCGCAACGCCCTGGAAACGGCGATACTGTCCCAACGTATAGTCTTTGTTCTCTTCATCCGCTCTTGCAAAATGGGTAAACATACCTTCGACCACAACCTGCGGCAGCGAAAACGCTTCTTCTATAAAAGAAATCGCATCTTCGCCGGGAAGCAGGCCCAAACGACCCATTCCGCTGTCAATCTTGATGTGTACCTTAAGCGGCTTCTCCGGCTTGACCGGCAGTGCCTTTATCGCTTGGAGCACTTCCGAACTGAACAGGGTTATGGTTACATCATACTCGTAAGCGATCTCTACAGCCTCCGGTGGGGTATAACCGAGCACCAGGATCGGGACAGAGATGCCGCCTTGCCGAAGCTCAAGCGCTTCATCAAGGAAAGCCACGCTTAAGTATGCCGCACCCAGTTGCTGAAGTTCGCGTGCCACTTCTACGGCTCCGTGACCATAAGCGTTCGCCTTCACACAAGCAAGCAATTTCATGTGATCCGGCAGCGCCTCACGAAAAGCGTTATAGTTGGCGCGCAGATGGTCCAGGTTGATTTCCGCCAGGGTAGGTCGATATATCGCTTGCAATTCCAGTCACCTTCTTACCATTTTGAAAAAAGCATTATGCTTTACAATAGATTAATGGTAATGTTCCCGGGAGCAACTGTCAATTGAGACAAACTGCTTATTTATGGAGCTCGTGGTTCCATCCGGACGGCGAAACTTGGTGAAACGTCGGAATATCTGCAAAATATCGATGAAGTCCCCTGCCCAAATTCCTTTATTTGGAGAAAATAGGCGAATGGCCTCATTGTCGGAAGACTGCCCTCCTTCAATGCTTGGTATCCGCCTACTTCGTATTATTTACCCGATTCTCCCTGCATGGAAGCAGCGACTTTCTTCATTTCTTCGACTGGCAGATTAGCGCTCGTGATCCGGTATTCCACGCCTTCCGAACTCCAAGTCAGCGTTCTTTGCTGATCGCCGGTGAGCAGGCCGACCGTCGTGAAATCAATATAAACCGCTTCGCCCGGAACGAGTGAAACCGCACGATCCGACGGTCTGGATTCCATGATCGTGTATTGGTATACGCCGTCGTACTTCAGAATAACCGCATGGTCCTTGCTCTCCGGAACTTCCATGGTGTCCTTGTTGGTAACCCCTGCAGGCACATATTCCGGATAAATGATGCCGAAGGATCCCATGTCGCCGCCGGCAGCCGTTTCCGTCAGGCCCTCGGTTCCCTGAGCGCCGTTCCCATCCGTAGTGGAAGCAACTGGTACCCCGTTCTCGTCCACTTCCGCAATCGTCCCCTTCGCATCGTTCATGGCACTCAGATTCTTGTTGGTATCAAACGAATCCTTGGTCAGGTTCGTATCGAATGTAAAGGTATTGAACTTCACTTCAACGACGACATTGGCTTCCGAATCCGATACTTGTACCTGTTTCGGCGTGTAGTTGTCCTTGGCGAGCCAGATCTTTTGACGAATCAAGGAATGACTGTGGTAGTTGGCGGCAACATCAAACACGTAGCTGTCCTGGTCCTCGGCAAACTGGCGCGTATTGTCGCTCAGAATGCTGCTAAGCAGCGTTTGATACAGATATACCTGCCCCTGATTATCCGGCCAGTCGCTCTTGAAGCGGAAGCTCTTATTTAAGCTTGGCGTCAGTACGAACACGCCGTCATCGTTGCGAAGCACGATTTGCGTAATATCCTTTTGCCCGTTGGTTAAGCTGATCCGATAGTAAGATGGAGATTGGTACCATACCTCAACCTGATACTCCTGCGGCGCCGAACCGGTATGTATGGTCATAACGCCCGCTCCCTGGTAAGCGCCCTTGGCACTTTCCAGCTTATCAGCCACCTTGCCCAGATCCTTCACAACGCTGTCTGCATTTTTCTTCCCGCATCCCGCCAGTATTGTTGTTAAGCATAATACTACCGCGAGCAGCACCCATGAAATCCGGCGCATGTCATCATCCCCTTCAACACTTGTTTTGACTTGATTGATACATGTCTATGAGGGACTTGGTCACATTATGCAGACTAGCCTGACAAGCAGGATTACAGCGGACTGCGGCATGGGCTTAAGATCGCTCACATCGTAAAAAACGAGCCAGGAGGAATCCATTCGATCGCGGATTCATCCGGGGCTCGTTTTGAAATTGCAGCATGGGTTTCCCTATCCGAGACTTAGACTTCTGCAAGCATCAACCTTATTCACGTAAGCCATCTTAATTGGCGGCATGCAACGAAACGGAATTCTCAGGCGCTGCATTCGTATAAGGCGCGAACCATTCCTCATCCACTTGGTCAGGTGCCGGAAGGCTGCGGGTGGTCGAGTCGAAGACCCAGAAGATCCCTACGCAGAACACGGCGATTCCGCATCCCGCGATAACGGAGGAGCTTGCCGCAACCACGCCAAGGGCACCTCCAATCAGGCTGCCAAGCGGCATGGCAATTCCGCTGAGTCCGCTTGCTGCCGCGAACACCGTGCCCAATCTTTTCTCGGGTATCGCCTTCTGAATGACCGAATTGATGATGACGTTCGTAATGCCTCCGGGAAACCATGCCAGGCCGTACACCAGAACGACAAGCCAAGTCCAAGGGGTGAACACGCTGAGGCACCAGGCAGCACCCGATAAACAAAACGCTCCGGCAAAAAGATATCCAAGCGGCAGGCGCTCCAGCTTCAAATACGGAGCCAGGATCGCTCCCAACAAACTTCCGCAAGCCTGGGCCATGAGCAAGATCCCGTACACGCCGGCTCCGCCGAGGCTGTCGGCGAACGCAGGCATCACCGTGAAGGTAGCGCCGCCTGCGGCATTGATGACGATAATCCCCATCTGTACCCGTGCGAGCGGGGTTGCCAGGATGTAGCGCAGACCTTCTTTCATGTCGGCCCAATAATCGCTGAGAGCCTTTTGCATCGTTTTTGAAGTTACGGCTGCTTTCGCCGTTGTTCTATTATCGTTGTTATCAGAAGTCTTAATGGACTTCTTGATTTTCAATTGCGCAAATAACAAAGCTCCGATGAAAAATCCAATGGAATTCCATAAGTAAAGGGATACGGCGCCCAGCACGACAATCAATACGCCGGATATGGCATTGCAAGCGACATCGATGCCTTGGTAAGCCAGGGAGAACAGCGAGTTGCCTTGCGTCAGCTGCTTCTTTTCGAGAATTTTAGGAAGGGCCGACATTTGAGCCGGATATACCCACATATTCAGCGTCGATAGAATCGGCGTAATCGCCAGTACAAGGCCGACCGTCAGAAAGTCGAAATAAAATGCAAGCGGAACGATCAACAGAAGGAGCGCTTGAATGAACTGGGTGTACACCAGAAGCCCTCGGATGGGAACGCGGTCGATCATCGGGCCGGATAACAATTGAATGATCCGGGGGAGAATCGAGAGGAGGCCGGCAAGTCCTGTATACAGCGTCGAACCTCCCAGATCGTATACCAGCCACATGGCCGCCACGGCATACAGGCTGTCGCCGATATTCGTAAGGATTCGGCCAATGAACAACAGCAGAAAATTGCGATTCTTTAAAATCTCCACAGAGAAACACTCCCTTATTATAAAATTTTATCGTTTAGGAGAAGAGGCTGTGAAGCCCCTTCCTATTTGGACGTTTCCGTCGAAACCACGTTGATCCCAACGGCATACTCCTTGCTGTCTTCCCCTTTGGTCGCGATGGTCTTATTCACCCATTTTTCGAGCAGTTCCTTGAATTCCTTTGTCATCTCTTCATATTGGTCGGCATTCAGCTGCAGCCTCAAGCTAATTCGGGTTCGGGTCGCCGCGTCATAATCTTCGGCAAGAACCGGGTCCATCGTTTGCGTTCCCTTGGTGTTAAACCACTTCGCTTTGGATTTATAATATTTCTCAACGATGCCGCCTACCGTTCGGGTCTCCACCAAATCTATCAGCCCTCCGTCATATAACTTCTGGATATGATAGTGGATGCTTCCCGGCGAATCTCCCAATTCATCCGCGACTTGCTTGGAGGTTTTGGCCGTATCCAGCATGGTTCCGAGAATTTTCACCCGCTGGGCGCTGCCGAGCAGCTTCGCTTGTTCCACCGATATTTCGATGCTTTGATTTTGATCTTGATCCATCATGCAGCTCTCCATTCTAATTGAATTATTCATTCTAAACTTGTTATTCATACGATTATTTTCGTTTGATCTATTTTAGTTTATCAATCTAATTTTCTAGATCGGTATGTCACAATAATAAACCACCTATTACCATTTGTAAATAGGCGGTTTATAAATTGTTTATTTTTTTCTACACAGGCTTGACCATATGATGATAAACATGCCCGTTAATCATGATGTCCTTATCCGTTTTATATCCTTTTCGGTCGTACAAGGAATGGGCACGATGATTGTCCGTCACCACGGCGAGGGCAATTTTATGGTACTTCAGCTCCTTCGCCCGGTTCTCCGCATGAAGTATAAGCGCCGAACCGATCCCCTTGCCTCCAAACTGAGGGGAAACGGATAACGTATCGATATAGTACTCATCCTCATCCGCTTCTTGATCCAGCGTTACGGAAGGGTCGTTCTTCAGCTTCCGCAGCCGATCCAGGATGGGACGATCCAATTCCGCCGCTTGATCGCCGCCGTAAGCAACGATGATGCCGGCCACCTCGCCGTCGATCTCCTTCACGGCAGACTGACGGTAACTGAGCCTGCCTTCTTCCGCCCGGAAATATTGCTCCAGCACTTCAATCGCATTCTCTTCGCTCTCTTCCCCCGTTAACCGATGCGCTACATCGTGCAGTGCGTCATACAGCAGCCTGGCTGCCGCAACCGCATCCTGTGGCCTTGCTGATCTGATGGTCATGCTGATTCAACCTCCAATTGCCAATCCATCTTTTAAACATCCCAGTCCTCAACCTCGTAAAACAGCTCCAAATCGGACGATGCCGTAAACGAACGCCGTTTCACTTTGGGATCCCCGATCTTCTCATGCAATCCAAACCCTCGCGATACCTTGAACGTAAAAGACAAACCATGCGGTACCATCGCGCTTCCCCTGTAAAAGCCCTCTCCGCTGTACGGAATCTCAAATCCGGCATAGATCATGGGAGAAACGGGCGTTGCAGGCGGGACCTTCACCTCAATCGCGACTTTCACGAATTCCGGAAGTTCTTCGACGATCCTAATCTCTTTATCCGCGCTTAAGCTTCCCATGTGCAGCGTAATCCGGGTGCTGCCGGGAGTCCGAGGCTTGAGCGTTCCGTCCGGCAGTATCGTGAGCAATTCCGGAGACTCAACATGATATGTTCCATTCATCAACGTTTGGACAAATCCGCTGTCGTATGTAATGACCGGATTCAGTTGCTTGACGGGGCCGTTTACCCCTGCAACGCCGTCGCCATACAGCTTGATCGAGACCGGTTCACCAATGTTTCCGAAAAAATACAGCAGCGGCGCCTGTGCTCTGCCTGCCCAGTCGCTTTGGCTGTGAGCCGCTCCCGGATCCAGGAACAGCATGAGATCATCCCCCGGCACAAAACCGTCCTGAACCAAGCGTTCCGCTTCCTCCCGGGCGTATTTTTCCATGAAAACTCCTTCCGCACCGCCCATATCCAGCCAAACCCGAAGATTCGGGTGCGTACCGTATCTTTCATAAAAGGAATGTTCCTTCAGTTCGCCCCGTTCATCGAATTGGGCTCTGACGAAATAAGGCGACATGACCGCAATGCTACCGAACACATCCGGCCTCCGGAAACCGATGTTGTAGGTGACGATCCCGCCCGCGGACGAACCCATCATAGCCGTATGCTCCGGACCCCTCAACGTGCGAAAATTCTGGTTGATATAAGGCATTACTTCTTCAATGATAAAGGTTTCGTACCGTTCGCCGGCAAACGGCGGATCGAACACCTGATGCATCCGTGGGTTGTCATGGAAATACTCGTTCAGCCTTTGATGGGGAACCGTAGCGATGCCAACGATGATAATCTCCTCCATCCGCCCTTCGAAAACCAGCCGATCCGCGGTGACGTGCATATCCCACGAGCCGCCACGTTCATCCGCCGAAAATACGTGCTGCCCGTCATGCATATAGAGTACGGCATAATGCTTATCCGTATTCTCGTGATAACTGGGAGGAAGATATACATACAAACTCCGGGTATTGCTTAAGCTAACCGATGGAAAATCCGCGATCTCTACCATTCTTGAGGACATACTGACCATTCTAACCCCTCCTGATTATTTTTGCACCACATGTGCGGTTAACATGCGGATTATTGGCTTAAGGCAGCGCCATATAACAAAAAAAGGCACAACCCGATAAAATCAGGTTGTACCTCTTAGGTAAGCATTGCCTTACTTCACATTATACTGGGGAATTTCCCCATATTCAAGATCAGGATTTGCCCTCAGGCGGCTCTTTCGGCACATAGTTGAAGATTTCGCCATCCACGAAAGTATCAATCAATCGCTCCAGCCATTTATAGTAAGCAACGGCCTCACGCATCTTCGCCTGATCCTCTTGCAGCACCGCTACCAGCTCTTCGTCATCCTCATGCGCTTTGCAGAGCTTCTCCGTTTCGTCAAGCGCTTTGCGAAGGACCAAAATGTTGCTCTCCACCGATTTACGCCATTTAATATCGAAAAAATCAAAGAAGGTCTGGTACCAGTCGTACTCCACTTCATACAAATCCTTGCGAGAGCCCTTCTCCCATACCTTGTTGACCATTTTATAATCGAGCAGCGTCCGCACGCCTGTACTCATGCTGGTCTTGCTCATCTTCATTTCCTGTCCCATTTCATCCAGGTTCATCGGTTTATCTGCAAAATAAAGTAATCCGTATAAATGTCCCGTTGAGTGTGGAATGCCGTACAAGTCCATATTCCGTCCAATATTTTCAATGACACGCTTACGAATCTTCTGCACGGCTGCCTGCCGTTCATCATCTAAATGGTACAAGCCCATGCTTGCAGCCTCCTCTATACTGTAGCCATCCAAGAAGTCATGTCAACATAACAAAACTAGGTGGACTCGAAGTGTAGTGTGAACGATCTCAATGAAATCTAAACAAGCCGAATCCACACACATTCTCTGATCTATTGTAGGGAAAGCTATTTTAAAAGTAAAGAAGATCGCTTTGGAGGATATCGGAGCATATGAGAGCATTTCAAAGGATAACTTTGTACAGTTTTTACTGTACGTACTTTACGTACGGATATAACGTTTGATACTTTGCGTATCGGTTGTTACAATGGGTGACATGGGTTTACGAGACGACAGCGGCAAAGACTCGGTCAAATGGACGCGTCTCTATACAATAAAAGGAGGAGTACTTTTGGCTATTCTGCAAGTTAACAAAGTCAGCAAATTGTTCGGCGCGAACCCGGAACAAGGGCTTCAATTGCTTGAGCAAGGCTGGAGTAAAGCGCGAATTGCAAAAGAGAAAAATATAACGGTTGGCGTTAACCGTGTCAGCTTCGATATTCAGGAAGGCGAGATCTTCGTGATCATGGGGCTGTCGGGCAGCGGAAAGTCTACACTCGTCCGTTTGCTAAATCGGTTGATTGAACCAACATCGGGTGAAATCTTGATACACGGCAAGGACCTGCGAAAAATGAACAAGGAACAGCTTCGGGAAGTGCGCCGCAAAAAAATCAGCATGGTGTTCCAGAAGTTCGCCTTGTTTCCCCATCGCACGGTTGTGGACAATGTGGAATACGGTTTGGAGATTCAAAAGGTAGACAAGAGCAAGCGCCGCGAAGCCGCCATGAAGTCGCTTGAGCTTGTAGGTTTGAAGGGCTGGGAGGAAAAAATGCCCGATCAGCTCAGCGGCGGCATGCAGCAGCGCGTCGGGCTGGCCCGTGCGCTTGCCAACGATCCGGAGATTCTGCTGATGGACGAAGCCTTCAGCGCCCTGGATCCGCTCATTCGCAGAGATATGCAGGACGAATTGATCGAGCTCCAGGACAAAATGAAAAAAACCATCGTGTTCATTACCCACGACTTGGACGAAGCTCTTCGGATCGGCGACCGCATTGCCTTGATGAAGGACGGCTCGATCGTGCAGATCGGCACGCCGGAGGAAATCTTGACCCAGCCTGCCAACGACTACGTTGAACGGTTCGTGGAAGACGTGGATCTGTCCAAGGTGCTTACCGCTTCACGGGTTATGCGCCGTCCGGAAACCATCACGATGGATCGCGGGCCTCGGGTTGCGCTGGAGCTTATGCGTGAACGCGGCATCTCGAACCTGTTCGTGATCGACCGTTCGAAGAAGCTGCTCGGCGTCATTACGGCGGAAGATGCATCGGATGCCATGAAGAATAACCGCAAGCTTGCGGATATTCTCATCACGGACGGACCGAGCGTCGGACCCGACACGCTGCTAAATGAATTGTTTGAAATTACGAGCATGTCCAAAGTGCCATTGGCCGTTGTGGATGACACCGGCCGACTGATGGGCGTTATCGTCCGCGGTGCCGTCCTTGGTGCCTTGGCCGGAGAAACCAAGAACGAGGAGGTGACGCAAGATGCCTAAGATCCCTCTTGCCAGCTGGGTTGATTCCTTGGTCGATTGGATGGGAGACGTGTTCTCCGGATTCTTTGATGCCATCTCCTTCATTATCGAGAACGTTGTGCAGTTGTTTACGGATTTGTTCATGCTTCCTCATCCGTATCTGTTCATCGTTATCCTGGCCGTCATTGCCTACCTGCTGGGTCGCCTGCCGTTGACCTTGTTCACGGCCATTGGCTTCCTGCTGATCGACAACTTGGGCTACTGGTCACAGACGATGAGCACGCTCAGTCTGGTCATCACGGCCGCATTGATCTCCGTTATACTGGGTGTTCCGCTGGGGATATGGGCGGCCTACAGCAAGTCCGCATCCCGCGTGATCATACCGGTTCTGGACTTTATGCAGACCATGCCGGCCTTTGTGTACTTGCTGCCTGCCGTCACGTTCTTCAGTCTGGGTGTGGTTCCGGGGGTTATTGCTTCGGTTATCTTCGCTATTCCGCCAACGATTCGCCTGACCCGTCTCGGGATTAATCAAGTATCCGGTGAATTGACGGAAGCTGCGGATGCATTCGGTTCGACTTCCGGGCAGAAATTGTTCAAGGTGCAGCTGCCGCTGGCCATGCCAACCTTGATGGCCGGCATCAACCAGACCATCATGCTCTCGTTGTCGATGGTGGTAATCGCTTCGATGATCGGTGCCCAAGGTATTGGTGCCGAGGTATATCGTGCAGTAACGCAGCTGCAAATCGGTAAAGGGTTTGAAGCCGGCTTGGCCGTCGTCATTTTGGCGATTGTCCTCGACCGCTTTACTCAAAATATATTTAAATCGAAAAAAAGGGGTGCTTAATTTGAAGAAACAGAAGTTTTGGTTGCTGCTGAGCTTGGCTGCTATTCTGGTCCTGTCCGCTTGCGGTCAGGGCGGAAACGGTGGCGCGAATGGAACGACGGACAACGGGGCTGATGGCGGTTCCACCGCTTCCCTCGGCGATCAAGTCAAACATGAAATCATCGGTATTGATCCTGGCGCGGGTATTATGAAAGCAACGGCTGCTGCGATTGAGGAATATGGATTGACCGACTGGAAACTGATCGAAGGTTCCGGCGCGGCCATGACGGCAACTCTCGATAAAGCCATCAAGAACGAAGATCCGATCATTATTACCGGTTGGACTCCGCACTGGATGTTCGCCAAATACGATCTGAAGTATCTGGAAGATCCGAAGAAGGTCTACGGTGAAGCGGAAGAGATCCACACCGTTGCCCGCCTTGGACTTCAGGAAGATCATCCGGAAGCTTATAAGTTCCTGAGCAATTTCAAATGGACGTCCGACGATATGGGTCAGATTATGACCGCGATCCAAGAAGGCCAAGACCCTGAGGCTGCTGCTAAAGAATGGGCGGACAGCAATGCGGAGAAAGTCGATGCTTGGCTCGAAGGCGTTCAGCCGGTTGACGGCAAAAGCTTCAAATTCAGTTATGTGGCTTGGGATTCCGAAATTGCCAGCACCAACCTGCTGAAAGTGATCATGGAAGAAAAGCTGGGTTACAAAGTTGAGGCCCTTCAAGTTGAAGCAGGCCCTATGTGGACCGGCGTTGCCAACGGCGACGTGGACGCCACCGTGGCTGCTTGGCTGCCACTGACGCATGCGGACTACTGGGATAAATTCAAGGACCAAGTGGAAGACCTTGGCGCCAACATGGAAGGCGTAAAAACCGGACTGGTGGTTCCGTCTTACGTGGAAGCCAATTCGATTGAGGATTTGAAATAATGATGAATGAAAGCCATCCCATGGTTTGTGGGATGGCTTTCTTTTTTGGATGTCAAGATTAGTCGGCCTGGTCTGGGGAGGATGTATCCGTTCCGGTCGCTGTTGAAACCAGGAAAACAGGATGATATTTTGCGGTATTTTCCCGGTTTCAAAGGCGAACGCCAGGTCTCCTCCACGGATACATCCTCTTTTCTTGGGCTCGGCCTCCAATCTTTCCCGCAAAGAGAGCCATCCCTTTCTTCAGGGATGGCTTTTTGGGGGCGGTGCGGGAAGGGGCTAAGCTGACCAGTTCCACACGGTCAGCTTAGCCTGATTTATGGCCGGACATGCTGTGAATCCCCTTGGGACTCACAGGCTTGCCGGCTCGGCTT
>NZ_AEXS01000150.1:0-67329 GCF_000204455.1 Paenibacillus sp. HGF5
GATGTTGGTCATCCAGTTCTTGGACATATACATGGCTGGGCGGGTCAAGCAGCCTTCGGCCGGAACCACGCAGGACCAGGTAATATAGGCGGCGAGTTCCCTTGCTTCCTGCCATCGTTCAGAGACGGTGAGGGTGTTGTTCAGCCAATGCCCGTAATCTTCACGGACGCTTTCAACCGCATCGTCGAAGGACTCCCATCTGTCGCGCGGCTTCAAGACCGTAATGAATTCTTCAACCGCAAATTCCGCACAATTGGTTGCAGGATCCACGGAAAAATCGGCGGTTACCCGCGAGCTCTTGATCTCGTTCCATTCGACCTCCATGCCCATCTGGCCTGCAAGCCGGGTCAGCATGAAGCGGCAGCCATGCGTGAAGCTGTTCACTTCCCAGCTGTCCGGATGGGTCTCATAGGCGTAGTCGTACGCTGCCGGAAAAAAGGTAAGCCGGATGCCGCAGCCTTCCGAGCGGAATCGCACGGTCCGGGAGTCCGATATGCAAATATCCGCATGGCCTAACGAATCGGAGGCCGTTAGCCTGATGTTGTCGGGTGATGCCACCGGTTCAAATGATATCGGCTCGTTCTGCCGGTTTAACAGCTCTATCAGAAACGCCTCGCCAAACTTGTCATCCCCTCCGCGGACGGTTCGCAGGTACAAACCCTGTCTCCGGTTCTCCGCCGCTGGCAGGAGGGATATCGCCAAGAAGGACTCTCTTCGGCTGAAAGGTACGATATTCAGATCAAAATTCATAGGACATCTCCTTCGCTGAGGTATCGCTTTCATTGTAAAACTTCTCAAGGAAGGAGAGGACTGACGGATGTCTTGCCGATAGAGGGATATTGTTTGGGGCACGCTTGCTCTAGCGAGGGAGGTGTCATTTTGTTCGATAAGAGGGGGGTAAATGTCATGGCAAACAACAGCGCAGCGAAGATCCTATAAAAAAACGCCGATGATCGCGGCATCGATTTATGGATTACAATGGCGATCATCTGGTTTAACTGGGCGACCAGCGCCGACTGAATGAACCCCTTATCGTTCTGCCGGGATTATACGCATCTGGTATGTAGTGAGCCATTATGTCGCTATAATGGCTCTGTCTGCTATAGCCTGCTATGCCTGTTATGGCTTCTGTCCGTGCTGACGCCAATATTGTCTTTTTCCGTCATCGCGCACGGTGATGCCCAGCTTCGATAGTTCCCGGCGCAGATCAGCCGCGTCCTCTCGATCCTCGTTCTTGATGGCCTTCTCCCGTGCCAGGAAGAGCGCGTTCATGCTAGGCGTCAGTTCCGGCGAATCGGCAACCCATCTGACGTAATCATCGGCGAACGGATTGCGGTCTCTCCAGGAGTAACCGTGCCGCTTGAAGGCTTCGGCCACCGTTTCCCGCTTGGCTTCGGGTTTCTCGCGATAGAGCTCCTCCCCTTCGTTGCCCAGCAGGACCAGCTGCTTGCCGTCCATAAAGGCAGCGGAAACTTCTTCTCTCCTAAAGGTTTGTTCAGCCTCATGAATGCGGAGTGTAATCTCCTTGTCCGACAGGCGAACCGCAAGGCTTTCTTTAATGGCTAAGTGAGAGAGCACCGTCCCGGCAAGCAGCCCTACAACAGCGGTTACGATAATAACCCATGGGCCCTGGATGGATGCGATCAACTCCAAGGGTCCTTGAAATGGCACCCAAGCCAGGCCCGTTGCCCAATCCGCAATGACAGGCAGAAACCAGCCGACCACCGCGCCTAATAAAGGAGGCACCGCCCATACCAGCATACGGTCTGCCCATGATAATCCAAGATCACTGTATTCCCTCTCGTTATTCAATGGCATCCGCTCCTTTCCTGAGAACGCTGTTCACCGCTTCTTTCCAGACCGCTTGATAGTCCAGCGGAATCTCCATCATGATATAACTCGTGATATTATCGATGACCAGGGCCAGAACATAGGCCTTGGAATCCGCATGCTGACGATCGACGACCCCGAAGTCGACCCCCAGCTTCATGAATTCCCGAAAGCCGTCCAGGAACGATTGCTGCATGGCAGCTACCCGCTGGCCGTAATTGGCATTCCGGTTTGCGGTCAGCATGAACTCGCTCAATAGGCGCATCACCGGCACGAAGGCTTCTTCCTCCTCGGGAAACATGCGCAGCCCGCCCTGGTACAGCTGCTCCGCGAAGTTAAACTCATTTAGCCCGGTCAGGGAGAAATAATGATCGAAATGATAATCGCTGAACATGTATTCAAAGACCCTCTCCACCAGTTCATCCTTGGACGCAAAGTGATAGTAAATCGACGGTTTCGTAATGCCCACTTCGCCGGCAATCATCGCCAGGCTGGTCTTCTCGATGCCATGTGCCGCAAACAATCCGATGGCAGCCTCGACGATTTGCTGCGAGGTTAAATCCTTCTTTTTCAAGCTGTCATCCGCTCCTTTTTTACCTACCGATAGGTAGAATTTTAAGATGGATGATGGAGGATGTCAATATTTTTTTAACTACCGGTAGGCAAAAAAACTAAAAATCGCCGATGCTTATCGCATCGACGATTCATAAGAATTAGGATTTGTAGCTTAACCGGCTCAACCGATTAAAGCATTCTTCTTCCCATCATGATGATGGTTTCAAGCAGCGCCTTCCACTTTCCTTCGACCGTGCGTGCGGTCTTTGCGGCGTGGGCCGCTGCATTGCGTTTCGAGCGCAATTTCGTTGCCATCCGGCATCGTTCCAGTTCCTGACGGAGATCGCGAACATGCTGTTTGGCAATATCTTCATTATTGATATTCATGTTTCATTCCTCTTTTCTTTTATAGCGACAACATTCCGACATTACCAATACCTGCAAGCTCCTCTTCCGTCCCCTTCACTATAATACTTCCATTGTTTGCCCGAAGGTAAGGGTACAAAATGCCTTTAATTCTTTTTTCCCCTACAACGACTTCGCCGAAAAGATCCAGGGAGGACATCGAGGCCTTAATATCTTCCTCGGTGACGTCATCGTCTAAGGTCAGCGTCCCGTCAACAATGAAGCTCGCCGGCTGGCCCAAAGCCGCCAGCTGTTCCCTCGACCAGGTCTCCTCGCCGCTGATGAACACAAACAGCCGCTCATAACTTACGATTTCTGTATTCAGGTTGGGGCAGCGCTCCCAGACCAGATCTTCGATCTCTTCGCCGCAAATGATGAACGAAGTGGACTGTATCTCCGACACGGCCTGGCTGAAGGCGTCCCGGTTCACGTCCGCCTCGAGAATGAGCGGCTTATTCGTGTAGAGCTTATGGCCTTTAAATCTCCGTACGCTTCTTGCGTTTAGCCGTAGCGGTTTGGTTACATACTCGAATCCTGCCGGGATCACCTCGACCAAGCCGTTGATCTTTTTCAATTTATCGTAGAAATAAGGGGATTGATGTTCATGGATAATCGCCTTGCCGTTGACTTGGATCTTTTCAATCCGGGCCGAGAACTGCTCCATATCCAGCTCCTTATCCAGATGAACCATGCCGTTCAAGACCAGCTCCATAGGCTCGCTGCTGGAGGCCAGATACGCATTGTTCAACTGCACTTTCCCGGACTCGAATCGGGGTTCGTATTCGTAAGCGTGAATCTCCGCGCTGGCGCCTCCCACTTTGAGGAGTGCAGAGGTAACGGCAGCGGCCAGATGCCGGGGAGCATAGACCTCGCCGTTAACCACCAGGTGCAGCGTGCCGCTCTGGAATGCTTCAAGGGATACTCCTTTATCGATGATGACCGTGCCGTTAACGAATACGCGGTCCGGCTGCTCCAAGAGCTGAAAATATTCCTCGTTCAGCCGCAGCGTGCCGCTGTAATAACGGTGTCCCTCGGGGATTTCAATCGTCTTGCCGATATTGCCAGTGTTTTTCAACAGCGTGAGGAGGTGTGCCGTCTCTGCCCGGTATATCACAAGGCCCACGTTTCCGATCCGCTCGATGCTTGTTACGGTTTCCTCCGTGGCCTGCGTAAGATCCAACATCCCTACATTCTCGATGATTCTGCTCATTTCATATCTTCCTCCCATAGTTTTCTCAATTTTTTGATGGCGGTTTGCAATTTGTAACGAACCGTGGCTGCCGGCATACCCAGCTGCTCACCGATTTCCTGGCTGGACATCCCGAGCCAAAAGCGCTTAAACACGATATTGCTCTGCGATTGCGGCAAACGGGCGAGCCATTCCGTCATTTCGATATTGCGGCTTGACACGGGGAGCTCAGCGATGTCCAGATCATCCTCCCACGATACGAGCCGCTTCTCCCGGCGGCTAATATCGATCATGCGATTTTTGACGACTCTGAAGAACCAGGCCTTTTGCTTGTGAAGGGGCAGCGCTGCCAGGTTCGGCTCCTTGATGGCTTTCATAAAGGCATCCTGGACCAGATCATCCGCTTCGTAAGCATGCTTGGCGATGGATCTGGCATAACGCTGGACATCGTCCTT
Organism: Paenibacillus sp. HGF5; assembly: GCF_000204455.1. NCBI lineage: Bacteria > Bacillati > Bacillota > Bacilli > Caryophanales > Paenibacillaceae > Paenibacillus > Paenibacillus sp. HGF5. Next base: position 4,435 of record NZ_AEXS01000150.1, read on the forward strand.
CAGGTTTTCATAGAGATCACATACTTGCATTAGCCAACCTCTCACTTTTCGTTTTGTCTTTTCTGTTAATATAACGTTTGGGAGAAAGAAACTGATGGATATTCTCGAATTTTTTTTCGGGCCTATAAAAAAACACGCCAACCGTCTAGCAGTCAGCGTGTTTACCTATAATTAATCCCACATGGAGAACAGCACCAGCAGAGTGGCTGTGATGCCGAGCAAGATCGAGTGCCTGGAAAACCAAACCGAACGTATCTCTTCCTTCATCCTTGCATCCTCCTTATTGTTTTCATTGAACGTGATGATTCATCTTCCCTGATCACTCAATCCCACCAGCTAAGCACACATACCAGCATAACCGCTACCAAGAAACCGTCCATAAATTTAAGCTGAAGTTTAGCCATTTGGATTCACCTCCTTCTAAACGGCAACAAGTTGTGAGGGAAATCATCATTTTATTATTGATTGATCAATTACTATTATCGAAAAAATAATCCCTTCGCATATCCTTGTGTCGCTGCTGATCCACTTTATATGGCCTCCGCTGCTCATGCCCGTTTTTTCATTAAACTCCTCATGGTCGCAGCTATCGCCTGCTCATGAGGCGTCCATTGAATCGGACCGATCAGGCGCTCGTATTTCTCGCCGCTCAGCACCAAAGGCTCCTCGGTCAAATACAGCATCTCAACCACCTCTTTCATCACCGGATTGAATAACCCGATCAGGGAGAGTCCGATTCGTCCGAGCGGCATTACCGCCTTGCGCTTTCCGGCAGCCTGCTGCGCAATCCGCACCAGCTCATGGCCTGAAATCACGCCCGGTCCGGGGATATGCCAGTTCTGCCCATAGGACTCCTCTCTCTCGGCAATCTCTACGATCATTCGGGCGGCATCCGGCAAATAGACGTATTCTCGGGGAACGCTCATGTTGCCGATGAAGGCGGTTGGCTTCCCTGCCGCAATGGCTTCCATCGTGACGGATAAATAGGACGCCTGCGCAGAAGGACCATAGTAGTCGGGCAGCCTTACGATAAGAGGGTTTGCTTTATGCCAGCGCGATGAGAATATCAGCTGCTCGTAGGCTAATCTTACTTTGCCCTTACGGGTATGCGGTTTTTTGGGATGCTCCTCTGTTGCCTTTTCCATTAAGCGTCTGCCATAAGGATAGATTCCATCAACCACCACAACCTTGGTCCCCAGCTTCTCTGCAGCCGTCATGACCGATTCACCCAGCGGCAGCAGCCTGGATTCCATCTCGTGGTAAGGGATGTTCGCACTTTGAAAAATAACATCGGCCCCTTCCGCGGCTCTTCGGATATCCTCAGGTTTAAATGCATCTCCCGTTTCCAGCGTAAGCAGAGGCGAACGGTCCAGCTGCTCAGCCAGCTCATTCAGCTTCTTCGCGGAACGGCCGAAGGCTACCGTTTGAATTCCACGCTTCACCAGTTCCGCCGTCAGCGGGGCGCCTACGCCGCCTGTCGCACCCAAAACAATCGCTTTTTTCATCATCAATCTCTCCTCATATTAAAATAATTGATTAAAAATGAAATGCCCTTTCTCCACCGCGCACAACCTTATGCAGTACGCGGTGCGGCACATCGACGCGCGCCTTATCTTTTGGGCATCATATTCGGCATATCCATCGCCATGGCTACATTGCACAGCATCCCCCGGGCCAGAAAATCGGAGGTTTTCTTATCGGCATCTTCGAATCCCGCTTTCACGAAAGCATGCTGAACCAGGTCCTTCACCTCGTTCATTCCCTGCTGCATCGCTTCGCGGATGGGCGCTTCCTGGATCGTCTGCGCCTGCATCTGCAGCAAGATTTCGCTGCGATGGGATTGCACGATCCCTTCGTACGCCCGGATCAGGCCCGTCTCCAGTTCCTTCGGAGCAGCGGACTCGATGACCCCCTGAAATGCCTGCACGATGCGCTTCCAGGAGACAGTCAGCGATTCCACGAGCAGCGATTCCTTGGTAAAGAACCGATAGACGTAAGGCTGGGATATTGCTGCCCGTTCCGCAACCTGAGCCGTGGTCGCGCGATAGTATCCGATCTCTGCAAACACTTCGATTGCTGCTGCCACGATTTCATTTCGCCGATTCGCAGAGGTTGAAGCTCTAGCCATTCAACCAACCTCCTCTCACTCATCTTTATTTCATTATTGATTGACCAATCACTAATTGAATTCAGTATATACGGTCCGTTTTCCTTTTGCAACTGCTTTTTTTCCAGAATTATTGAATTCAACACCTGGACATAGCTAACGCATAGGGAAGGAATCCGCTATCTCTTATCGAACTGTTTTATGAACCGCGATAAGGCGGGAGCCTAGTCCAAGACTTTATTCTGTAATCGATTAAGGAGGATCTATCATGAGTCATGAAGGTCAACAGCAATTCGAACGATGGCATAGACACCGTACGGTCTTGCTTCAGCTGCTGCAGGACGTACAGAGCGAGCATTTGGATTATAAACCGTGGGATCATGCCTATACCTTGGGCGGATTGGCTGTTCATATTGCGGCGTCCTCGGACATGTTCTTGCGCTCCATTGTAAAAGGTTCCTTCTCTCCACCCTCTATTTCCACCGAATTCGAAACCATCGATGACATAAGAAATATCGTGCAGGCTTCGACCGAATCGTCTACGGCTGTTTTTAATGAATTGTCTGACTTCCTAATGGAGCAGCCGCTGGACTTTAACGGGTTCGTTTCCCCAGGAAAAGTGTGGCTGAGCAACATGGTCGACCATGAAATCCACCACAAAGGGCAATTGTTCACTTACGTGCGTGCAGTCGGCATCGAAAAGGTTCCCTTCTTCACCGTTCAGCCGCCAAAACCGTAACGATAGGTACGACTGGATTTGCAGCTGCAAGCTTCTGATACTCATCCTGATTCATCTTACTCAAAATAAAGCCGGATTTCCTGCAGCTTATGCTCAGGAAATCCGGCTTTCTTCTATCCCTGGTTAGCCTTGCTTCGCCAGCTTCACCACGGCCTGCAAAGCGGTGTTAATCTCGCGCTCCACCGCGTCGGCAACCACGTTTGTGTTCGGATCGTACTCGGCCGCAAGGTCGGCGTCGGCAAAGCCGTCCATGGCCACAATCGCGCCGGCGCGAACGCCGCGGATCGCCGCAACGACGTACAGCGCCGCAATTTCCATCTCGACGCCGAGCGCGCCGGCCGCTTTATATTTCTGATGCGGCACTTCCTCGACTCCGTTAAAGAACACGTCCAGCGTGACGGTTATGCCCTTGCGCACGACGCCTTCGCCGATCGCGAGCGCGGATTCGTACAACGCCTCCGCCACCTGGCTGTCCGCAACCGCCGGAAAACCGTCCGGTACCAGCTGCTTCGTCAGACCGTCCGTACGGATCGCCGCGGTGCTAACCACAAGGCTCCCCGCAGGAGTGTCCGCCCGATAAGACCCGGCGGTGCCCACGCGAATCAAGGTCTTCGCGCCCGCGCGAATCAGCTCCTCGAAGCAAACGGCCGCTCCCGGGCAGCCGACGCCATGGCTGGTTACCGCCAGCTCAACGCCTTCATACGTTCCCACGAAAGTGCGGTACTCGCGGCTGAATGCCAGCTCGCGCGCATTTTCGAGCTTACGGGATATCGTCTCCGCGCGTTTCGGATCGCCGCAGACGATCACAAATTCAGGTATATCCTCTGAGTTCACTTGCAAAATAGGCATCAACATATTAGTCAAACTCCTTACGTGTCCATTCGTCTTCGGGTATATCCAGCGCCTCGCCGCTAAACCGCTCTTCCTTGAACGGGTCCGCTTCATTATGGAAGCCGTTGCGTTCCCAGAAGCCCGGGCGGTCTTCCTTCATAAACTCGATGCCGCGCAGCCACTTGGCGCTCTTCCAGAAATAGCGGTGCGGCACGACCGTGCGCAGCGGCCAGCCGTGCTTGTCCGTCAGCGGCTCGCCGTTGAAACGATAGGCCAGCAGCACATCGTCACGGAGCAAATCCTCGATCGGCACATTCGTGTCATAATCGGGATCGGCATGAAACATGACGTATTTGGCATCCGGCTTGATCTTCAAGCCCGCCATGAAATCCCGGAACAAGATGCCCTCCCATACCGTATCGAACTTGGACCAGCGCGTGACGCAGTGAATGTCGGTGTTCACGGTTACCGTTGGCATCGCCAGAATATCTTCATACGTAAAGGTCCGTTCCTCTTCGACTTCGCCGAAAACCCTGAGGGTCCATGCGGACATGTCGTAATGGGGAACCTCCCCTTCATGCAATATCGGGAACTTCTCGGTCAGCGTCTGCCCCGGCGGCAGCTTGACCCGCTGCTCTTCGGTCAGGTTGCCCACCGCCACCGGCTTCATTTTTTTCAAACGTTCTGCTTTTTTATGCACCAACTTCATCTCCTTTACGCTTGATCGCTTTCGCATCCGCTTATCGGCGGGATGACTTCAATCACTGGTTGTCGCGGCGCGGCATACGCGCTTATCTGGAGCTGGATCCCTGCTTCAGCGCGTCCTGCTGGAAGCTTTTATCCTTAAAGAAGAACATCGCCAGAATCGTTACGACATAAGGCAGCATCTGCGTAAAATGCGTAGGCAGCGCCAGGCCTTGGAACCGGATGCTGAGTGCATCCATAAAGCCGAACAGCAGGCTTGCCGCCGTCACCCCAAGCGGACCCGATTGGCCCAGCATCGTGGCGACGAGCGCGATAAAGCCACGGCCGGCCGTCATGCCTTCCGTAAACATCGTCACCTGTCCAAGCGACAGCTGCGCGCCTGCCAGCGCACATAACACGCCGCTCGCGAGCACGGCTCCATACTGATACCGTCTTACACGGATGCCCACGCTTTTGGCAGCGAGCGGATTCTCGCCGGCAGCCAGAAAACGGAAGCCGTTCTTCGTGCGATAGAAATAATACCACATGAGGCCCGCAATCAAAAACGACAGATACACGAGCGGCGTAAGGCCCGCCAGAATAGGACCGATCACCGGAATATCCTCGATAATCGGAATGTTCCATTTTGGCAGCCCGACCATCGTATTATCATAAAATGCACCTTTCACATCAAAAATAGCCCGCAAGCTGAATGTGGTCAACCCTGCCGCCAACGCATTCATCGCGATACCGACCACGATGACGTTGGCCTGCAGATTAATGCTAAGGTAAGCAAAGATAAAGGAGAAGATCGACACGATCGCAATCGCAAACAAAATCGCGTAAAACACGTTGCCAAAAAAGTGGTTCCCCACCACGGCTGCGAATGCTCCCAGCAGCATAAAGCCTTCCAAACCGACGTTGAACAATCCGACGCGCGAACACAAGGCACCGCCGAGAGCCGCAAGCAGGATCGGAGTGAGCACGCGGAGGGCCGAGTTGATTAAAGCAAGGTCAAACAGCTGTTCCATCGGATTTGTTCCCCTTTCTGCGCTTCAGGAAGCTGTATGTGAATCGGGCGGAGATAAACAGAATCAGCACGGCTTGGATGATTGCTCCTACCTCAAGCGGCACTTCCGTATTCCGTTCCACGCCCATGCCGCCCGTCTGCAGCGCGGCCAAGAAAATCGATGCAATCAGCGTACCGATCGGATGCGACCCTGCCAGCAATGCTGCCATGATGCCCGTCCAGGCATAGTCGGCCGTAGATAACGCACCATCGATATAACGATACTGGGAGCCCAATATTTCAACGGCGCCGCCAAGTCCGGCCAAGCCGCCGCTGAAGAACATCGCGCCAAGCATCATCGGCCCGCGCTTAACCCCGCCGAACAGGGCAAACAGCGGATTTCCGCCTAGCATCCGTACTTCGTAGCCGATCACGGAGCGCTTCAACAGCACGAATATAATCAACGCGGCCAGCACCGCGAGCACAAAGCCGACATGCAGCGGCATGCCGGAGATCAGCTTCGGCAGCCAGACGCTGTTATCGAGCATTTCGGATTGCGCCATCGCGGCTGAACCCGAACGGTCCTTCAGCGGATAAGCGACCAGATAACCCGCAAACAATACGGCCACATAGTTCAGAAGCAGCGTGGAGATCAGCAGGTTCACCCGGAACCGGGCATCAAAATATCCGGCCATCACCGACCATAATCCGCCCGCGATCACACCCGCAAGGATGGCAGCGATACACACCAGCCAGCCGGGACCCGGCATATACAATCCGACCAACGCGGCGGAAAGCGCGCCAAACACCATTTGTCCTTCCGCGCCAAGGTTAAAGAAGCCTGCACGGAAGGCAAACGCCGCGCCCAGACCGATCAGAATGATCGGGGTCGCGCGGGACAGCGTATTCGTGAAGAAATACATCCCGCCGAAAGCACCCTTCCACATCTCCGCGTAGGTCTGCAGGATATCGCCGCCGGCAATCATGATCGCGATGGCTCCGGCAAGCAGCCCCACAAGGATGGCGGCAATCGGCTGGAGCAGCGGAAGCGTAAGTTTAGTCCATTTGTTCATTACAGAGTTCCTCCCGCCATCAGCAGTCCCAATTTCTCTTCTGTCGCTTCCTTCGCCGACAGCTCGCCCGCGATCCGGCCTTCATACATGACCAGAACACGGTCGGACAGCTTCAAGATTTCCGTTAATTCCGACGATACCAGCAAAATTCCCGTGCCCTCTTCGCGCCGCTTGAGCAGTTCGCCATGAATCGTCTCCATGGCGCCGATATCGACGCCTCGCGTCGGTTCCGCCGCGATCAGGAACGGAGTTCCCTGCTCCAGTTCCCGTGCCACAATCAGCTTCTGCAGATTGCCGCCGGACAAATACTGCGTGCTGGTCTCCAGGGATCCGGTCTTGATGGAGAATTTCTGAACCCATCCGGATACAAGCGAACGAATGTCCTTGAGTTTGAGGAAGCCGCCCTGCTGCAAGCGGCGTTGGTGCCCCATAAGCCCGGTATCCATCACGGTAGCCGTTCGGTTGGCACCCCATACGTAGCGATCCTCCGGAATATGGGCTAACCCGTGCTCCCGTATTTCTCTTGTCGACATGCCGGTAACGTCCTTGCCCAACACGGCAATCCGCCCGCTGTCCGGCTGAGCCAGGCCCGAGATCACTTGAAGCAGCTCGGATTGCCCGTTGCCTGAAATACCCGCAATCCCGACAACCTCGCCGGCCCGTACCTCCAGGTTTACGCCGTCCAGAACCGGCTTGCCTTTCGTTCCGCGGATCGAGACGTCCGATACTTCCAGCACCTTCTCGCCCGGCGTGATCGGCTTGCGGTCCAGTTCCATCAGCTCGCGGCCGACCATGAGACGGGAGAGCTGGTGGGCGTCGGTGTTCCCCTTCTCCACCACGCCCGTGACGGCACCGTCACGGAGCACCGTAATGCGATCGGCCACGTCAAGAACCTCGTTCAGCTTATGACTAATCAGGATAAAACTTTTTCCCTGTTTGGAGAGCTGTTTAATGGCATCCAGCAGCTCCTGCACCTCGAGCGGCGTCAGCACGCCCGTCGGCTCATCCAGAATGATGATTTCGGCTCCCTGATACAGCACCTTCAATATTTCAACCCGCTGCTGCACGCCGGGGGCACTGCTGCTTACGGTGGCGCGCGGGTCCACCTTCATGCCGTATTTTTCGCAGAGTCCTTCCACGATCTTCACGGCTTGCTTGCGGTCAAACCCGGCACCTGAGCCCGGCTCATTGCCGATCACGATATTCTCGGCGATCGTAAACGTAGGAAACAGCATGAAGTGCTGATGCACCATGCCGATACCGCCTTGAATCGCGTCAAGCGGGCTTGCAAACGAAACTTCCTTGCCATTCAGCCGAATCGTACCCGAGGTTGGCTGCTCCATTCCGTACAATATCCGCATCAGCGTCGTTTTGCCTGCACCGTTTTCCCCGACTATCGCATGAACCTCACCCGCGCGCAGCGAAAAATCAATACCGCGGTTTGCGCTGAACTCGCCATACTTTTTCGTAATATTGTCCATCTGGAGTAGCATCGAGTCATGCCTTCCTTTCGTTTCTGAATGAAAGACCGACTGCCCATGTGCAGCCGGTCCAGGTAAGAACTAATTTTGTTCCAATGCGTTCGTTACTTTAATCTTTCCGGCGATGATATCGTCGGAAATCACCTTAAGCTGATCCACGATGTCTTGTCCAATGAATGGGTTAAGCGGCGTTTTGCTCTCATGCGTAACGTAAGTGAGACCTACAGCGCCTTCTTTCAGGCCGTAGTCACGAATATCGAAAGTATAGTTGCCCTCTGCAAAATCCTTCACCGTTTCGTATACGACAGCGTCGGTACCTTTCAATTGCGCAAGCACCACATGCTCAGGCTCGGTGTTGTCCGTATCTTGTCCGGAAGTGTAGAAGCCCTTCTCTTTCGCTGCTTCGAACACGCCCAGATCGCCAACGGCGGACATGCCGGCTACGAAATCCGCGCCTTTGGAGTTCTGCAGGAGCGCAAGCTCCTTCGCTTTTGCCGGATCGTCGAATCCGCCTACGAAGTTAACGAAAATTTCGATGTTCGGATTGACCGATTTCGCGCCTTCCTCAAAGCCGGTCATATATTTATGCATAATCGGAATGTCGTTGGCCACAACGTTGCCGACCTTATTCGTTTTCGTTGCCAATCCTGCAGCCGCCCCCAGAAGATAAGCAGCCTCATGCTCGCGGAATCCGACGCTGCGGACGTTCGGCAAATCCACGACCGTGTCAATGATCGCAAACGGCACGTCCGGATTCTCCGGTGCAACCTTCTTTAATGCATCCTCCATCTGGAAGGTGGATGTGATAATCAGATCATACTTCTCGGCAACCGCCGTACGGAGGTTCTGCTCGATCGAAGCAGGGTCTGTCGATTCAATCGTTTTGACTTCAACGTTGAAATCGGCAGCGGCCTTTTGCAATCCTTCGTCCATCAGGGCAAAGAATGGATTCACGCCGATCTTCTCAGGAAGAACTAGTGCAATGCGTTTCTTATCTTGAGATCCTTCGGAACCGCCATTAGCTGCACCACTGTCAGTAGACTTATCATCGTTGCCGCAACCTGCAAGCAATCCAACGGATAATACGAGTGTTAATAGAATTGACCATGTCTTTTTCATTTCCTGACCTTATCCTCCTAAGTGAGCACTTTTTATACTATTATCCTATGGTATAGACAAGCAGATGTCAAAACAAAAATTTTAGCGTTTTATGTAGTTTAATGTGTTTTTTAGCAAAAATTTGGTGGAAAACTGCGTATATCACAGAACATTACCTTGTCAAAATGTCGATAATGTTCGGGAATTGCCAACATTTGATCAAACGCTTCCGGCATGTATCCGGGATGAAAACGCATTATTTTCAAATTCCTGGCATCACGCAAACCTGGACTCTCTCTATCTATATAAAAAAGGATGCCATTCGGCATCCTCGCTCTGCATGATTTCTATTTAGATGAAGCAGCATACGAAATGTTGAATTCTTCGACTCCAGCCTGCTTCCACGGCCGATTCAATCGATCAGCTCCGAACCTTTCAATAACCGCTGCAGCATGACCGCTGCTTCGCCGCGGGATAACTTCTGGAGCGGCTTAAGCCCTGCGCCCGATCCCAGGACAATTCCTTGCTTCACAAGGGCGGCCGCAGCCGGTGTGACCCAGTCGGACAGGTCTTCACGGTCCTGGTAAGGGGAGAGGATGGCTGCCGCCTCCATCTCATTCACTGCGCTCGTTATTCCCGCCAGCTCCATCACTCTCGCCATAACCGCTATGGCCTCTTGACGCGTGATGCCTTGGGCCGGCCTGAATTGTCCGTCCTCATACCCCTGAAGCAGCCCATACTGCACAGCTTGCGTTATGACGCCGTTATGCCAGTCCTCTGCGTCGACATCCCGGAAAGCAGGAACTCCGTCCTTCACCTCATCCAAACCGAGCGCCCTCACGATCATGGCGGCAAACTCGGCACGGCTCACTTGGGCTTTCGGCGTGAAATGAATCGCCGCCGTCTGATTCGCGTTTGTGTCTGTTCCACCCTCGACAAGTCCGGTTCCGTTCAGGATCATTCGCGAAGCAAGATCGCTCACCGCATCCTTGGACCAGTGGAACGATACATCAGCAACTCGCACTTGATGAGAGATGAAAGCAACCGTACCTGCTGATAAGCGATGCAGAATCGCCTCGCTCCTTCCGTCCTCCTTTAGCTCGAAGCGCGTCGGGAGCGGGTGGAAGCTGCCGTTCCGATCCAGCAAGACTGCCGTTGTCATCCGGCCCGGCATTCCCTGCGGCCAAATGATCCGCTGTTTCATATATTGCGGGAACGGATCTAACTGCAGTGCCGTATTCTGAGCTTTAGCCGTGATTTCAAACTCGATAGGCAAACCGATAAGCGTAATGCCGGATTGCAGTGCGGCCTTCTTAACGGTCTCTACCTTGGTAGCGTCGCTGGCAGCCATCGTCAGGGTTACCGTAATTTGATCCGCGGCCGGCAAGTCCATGCTTCCCGGCGCGTGCCAGCGCGATGATGCCATCACGGCCGCAGGAACGTGGAAATGACCAAGCGCTGATCGGATTTCAATGGCGCCCTGCTTGGTGTTAAGCAGATCAAGAGCAGCTCCGCTGGTTTCCAGGGAGACCTGATCCGCGGGCCGTGCCAGCGCGATGACGATTACCGGATTGTAGTCCACTGTCTCTAAACGGGCTTCCAGCTTAGCCGTATCCAATTTCATCGATACGACGGTATGTCCATTGGCCTCATGGAACAAACCTGTAACCATCCCTTCCTGAGATTCATCGTTTATCGTAACGTTGACGTCCACGCTATTCGAAGGTACGGCATTGCCCGATAAGCCCGGTATAGCCGATCCTTGGCCGGAACCTCCTGGCGACGAGCCTTCCGGCTCTTCAGGCGTCCCGCCACTGCCTCCGGATGAAGCTCTAGTTACCGTCGTTCTGTATTTCATATGCTGGCCGTCAGGCGCCGTCACCACAACCTCGATGACCTGGCTGCCTACGGCGACGGGGAAGGACGGGCTCTCCTGGCCGGAGAGGAGATCCATCGGCCCCCATACCAAATTTCCGGCCTCGCCGTACACGCTGGCCGTTACCGACGCCCTCGCATCATATACCTGTGCCGTTACCGTGAGGCGGTCCGTATTGCCGGCGACCTGCGCTTTGTAATCATAGTGATCTCTGGCGAACTCAGGGCTCAGCGCTGCTTCTCCGCTCGACGAACGCAGCGCCAATGCTTGCAAATCAGCGTCGTACGCCGGAGCCTCATGTTCCCTGACCGTAAAGCTCCAAGCATCCGCCCCTGAATGCCGGCAAAGCCGGTACCCGAATGGTTACCGGTAAAAGCACCCGGCTCGATCTCGACGTAATAGGCTGCCCCTGCATCGAAATCGTTCAGCGGATCTATGCTCGCCGCGTTCCCGAGAATCGTGACGCTCCCTGCATCGGCAGCATCGACGTTCTCGACGACGCGATGATCCGAGGCCAGCCTAATCGTAATCGATTTACCGGATACCGCCGTCACTTCTTCATTAAAGACAACCTGCAAGGTTACATCTTTTTCCACGCCGACAGACTGGTGGAATGGCGTATAAGATGTGGCCTTTAGCTCGATCGGCGCCTGGATCGCCTTCCATTGGGCATACAGCGTAACGTCCTCCGTACCGAATATAAGCTTGCCACCGGCAGGATAATCGATTCCGCTTCCGTCGGCCTCCGTATTCCAGCCGTCGAAGACATGTCCATCCTTGCCCAGCTGCCCCGTATTGCCCGCCACGACCGCTTCGTCGCCTCTGGCAAACAAACCGCTGCTTACCGGAACATTCCCTTCGGTGTGTCCGTTGCCGTCATAGGTTAACGAGTAGATTTGCGGCCATAGGGTTGTCACCTTCAGCATGCGGTATGCACTTTTCCTGCCGACGGCATCTTTGACCATGACGTTAAAATAATGATCCGTGCCTGCGGCAAGCCCGTTCACCACCATCCCGGTTTGATCCGCCGCGTAGCTTCCGACGGGCTTTCCGTTCCTGTCCATTTGGCTGACGTCCCCGATATTCGGGCTGCCGGACGAATATAACAAATACTGCAATTTGTGCTGCTCCGTCATATTGTCCGAGGCTTTCGGCCATTCCAATGCAACGGAGTCTGACGTGATGCTATGCGGATTCAGGCTCCCGCTGCCCGTATCCGGAGACGTGGTATCCAGCACGGCTTTGGTCAGGGTAGGTATTCCCCTCGTATTGTTGTACGTCCCGTCTCCGAGCTGTCCTCCAGAGTTATAGCCCCAACCCCAGACGGTTCCATCCTTTTTCATAGCCACGCTATGAAAGCCGCCGGCGGAAATTTCGCGTACATGCTCGATACCCGTCACAGGGACCGGAATGAGGCTGGAAGCATTCGAGCTTAGGCCCAGCTGCTGTTGACTGTTATCTCCCCAGCTCCATACGTTTCCTGCCTGGTCCACTGCAAGGCTGTGATAACCTCCACCCGCAACGGCAACGATATGCTGCAGGTTTCGAACCTGCACCGGTCTCGTCCGGTGCGTTCTCGTACCGTCGCCAAGCGTACCGTACGTGTTGTTTCCCCATGCCCACACGGTGCCGTCTTGTCTAATGGCCAAACTATGGGAACCGCCGGCGGCGATCGCCATGACGTCCGTCAGCCCGGCAACCTGTACCGGAACGTGCCGCTCCGTCGTCGTCCCATCTCCAAGCTCCCCGCTTCCGTTCACGCCCCAGGCCCATACGGTGCCGTCCGATTTTAAGGCAAGACTATAGTATCCTCCAGCCGCAATCGCCGTCACATCGCTTAGACCGGCCACCAGAACCGGGGAGTTTTGTTGTGTCGTCGTTCCATTTCCCAGCTCGCCGTTGTCATTTTTCCCCCAAGTCCAAACGGTGCCGTTCTCTGAAAGCGCCATGCCGTGATAGGCCAATCCGCCCGATATCGCCTTGATCCCGCTCAGACCCGGAACTTGCGCGGGAGCGTTCACATTCGTTATCGTTCCTATCCCTAACTGTCCGTTCTCGTTTGCCCCCCAGGTCCATACCGTTCCATCCTGCCTTAGCGCCATGGAACTGCGGACGCCGGAGTGAATGTCAATGACATGGTTCAAATTCTTCGCCATGACCGGAGTCGTCCGGGTATTCCAGGTGCCGTCACCCAGCTGCCCCCTGTCTCCGTATCCCCATGAGTAAACTTCACCGCTGCTTACGAGCGAAGCGGTATGATAGTACCCGGCTACAAGCTTCGGTGTAACGGCCGCAGCCGCTAAGGCTTGGCGATATCCCAATAACCCATCCAGCTGCAGCAGCAGCAAAGCCGCACACAGCAGGATTTTTCCTGAACGCCTTAGCATAATCTCCTCCTTCGTTTCATCAGCGTTATGATAGCTGCGGCCCGTTTAGGACCGCGGCACCAAGGATGCTATCAAATTTAGGGGAGGAAAACGATTGACAAACGTTAACTTTTCATCTTTTTTTTCATATAATCTAGTTATCACGACTCAATTTCCGTAAAAATAACGTTTCGTATATTGCGAGGGTATCCTATGAAACTACTGACCGACTCACCCATTCTGAAAATGAAAATAAGCCTTCCCGGTCTGAAGGAGCATCTGATTCGCCGGGACCGGCTGCTGCAGGATATGGCAGCAGGCCATAAGGGTCAGCTGACAACCGTCATCGCGCCTGCCGGTTACGGCAAGTCGACGCTGCTGGCCCAATGGGCTCATGAAACCGACGAACGAAGCGCCTGGGTTTCGCTGGATGAACGGGATAACGATCCCGTTCGCTTTTGGAGATACGTGACGGCCTCGCTGGCCTCGATTCTTCCCAAGCCCCAAGGAGCTCGTCTCATGCACCATACGCAGCTGCTGCCAAGCGCCTCGATTGAAAGCTTTCTGGATACGCTGATCAGTGAATTATACGAGGATTCCGAGCCCCTCAATCTCATTCTTGAGGACCTGCACAGTATTCACTCTTCAACCATCCATGGAGGAATTTCCTACTTGATCGACTACCTCCCCGAACATATTCATCTTCTCATCTCGTCCCGGACCGAGCTTCCATTCCCCACGATCAAGGGCGTGGTAAACCATGAGGTCCATCTTATCGGCATGAAGCAGCTGGAATTTACCTACGAGGAGACGGAGCGTTTGTTCCGCCATGCGTCAAACGGCGGCCATCCCATTCTGACCCCGATGGAGCTTGATACGTTACGGAACCAAACGGAAGGCTGGGTTACCGGGCTCCAGCTTGCCGTAATTACCATGCGAACCGGCAGCGCTTTGGAAGGATTCGTGGATGATATGAAGGGGAATCCGCTTCTCGTATCCAAATATCTGTTTCAGGAAGTCGTAAGCAAGCTGTCACCCGACGTGTTCTCCTTTTTGCTCCAGACCGCGGTCCTTTCAGAGCTGCATCCGCAGGTTTGCGATGCCGTAACCGATCTCAGCGACAGCCGTCCGATGCTGGAGGAGCTGCAAAAGCTGAATCTGTTTCTGGTTCCGCTGGACGAACATCAAACCTTCTTTCGTTATCATCATTTATTCTCGCAGTTTCTGCTCGACCTGCTTCAGCGCGAGTTTCGCGTTGAATATACCAAGCGCCACCGGCTCGCCGGGCAGTATTATGCCTCCGTCGGCTCCATGGATGAAGCGATTGACCATACGTTGTCAGCGCAGGACTTCGGGCATGCCCTGAACTTGCTCGAGCAGCATATGCAATCCGTGCTCGAACTTGGAGAGATTGCCACCTTGCTGAAATGGTTTGACCGCATCCCCTCCAGCTATCCGATGACACCCGAAATGTCGCTGGCGCATGCTTTTGTCTTGGTACTGACAGGAGATCTCGAACGTTCCGAGCGCATGCTGTCCCTTATTGAGGAAGCCTGCGCTGCGCTAGAATCATCTGACCGAAGGGAGCAGCTTATGAGTTCCATCCTGTTCGTGCGGTCCAATCTTGTTTTCCTGAACGGTGACTTCGGCAAATGGTTCGCCTTCAGCGAAGGCATCCTCGACAACCTGATGCCCGACAATCCGATGTACTACCAGTTCGATTACAATCGGCGGGAGCTTTACGTCAGGCGTACCTCGCTCGGCATGAAGGGAGCTCTCTCCGCCGATACGGAAAGAATCGCGCATCTGTTTACCGGCGTGCTGGAATCCCACGGGTGGGCGCATTCGCTCATGAACTTATATGTTAAACAATCCTTGTGCGAGGGATATTATGAATGGAACCGGCTGGCGGAATGCCGGCAGCTGCTGGTGCAGATTCGTAACGCGCCGCCCGCCAAAGAAACGATGGGGCTGTTCGTGCCGCTGCATATCACCGAAGCCAGGCTGTTCGCTGCCGAGGGCAAATTCCATCTAGCCCATTATGCTTTGGATGAAGCGTGCTCCGCTGCACATGCCAGAAAATCGAGCCTCTGGCTCGCCCCATTAAAGGCTGTCAGAAGCTTGATCTTTATCCGGGAAGGGCGCATAGCCGAAGCACGGAAGGAAGTGGCCGAGCTCCCCGTTGCCGTCAAGGACAAGCCCGCCTATAGCCGGGAAACCGAATACCTGGTGTTAGTCCGCATGTTAGGCAGACAGCGCAGGGAAACCGAGGCGCTGCGCCTCCTGGAGCTGTTGAAACCTCAGGCCGAGCGCGAACAGCAGCGATCCAGCATCATTGAAATCACAAGCCTGCAAGCGCTGCTGGAACATCAGCGCGGCCAGCGGCAGCAGTCGCTTCAACTTCTAGGCGAAGCCTTGCGTGTCGGGGCACAGAACGGTTATGTCCGCACCTTCCTCGATGAAGGGGAGGACATGCGCCAGCTGCTGCAGCTGTATTCGAGCCGCCTCGGACAGGAAGACGGCTTGAGCCTGGAGGAGCTTCAGACGCTTGAATATGCACGCACGCTCATGAAGTTTTTCCCGGGTTATTCCGAAGCGGATATTTCATCCGCCGGGACATCCCAGCAAACTCTTCCCGAACAGCTGAATCGGAATGAAATGAATTTGCTGCATCTGATTCGCCAGGGCGCCGCGAATAAACAGATGGCCGCAGCACTCGGCCTGTCCGAAGGAACGATCCGGGTGTATTTGTCCAGATTGTACGGCAAGCTCGGCGTGACGACACGCACGCAGGCTCTGATTAAAGCCCAGTCGCTGAATCTGCTGGAGGATTAATTGGATAACCCTACAAAAGAACCCCGGGACACGAATTCCCGAGGTTCTTTTTTTACGCTATGGATTTACCTTATAATAACCGTCCGACCATCATGAGCTGAAGGATCGAATCCATTTGAACCGGTTTACCTTCACGATCGCCACAAAACACTTCAGGATTTGATCCGATTTCAGGCAGATGAATACGGCAAGCGGCGATAAATGGAACACAAAAGCGCATAAGGCGGATGAGGGCAGCACGATCAGCCACATAAATATCAAATCGTTGTACAGCACAAAGCGGGTGTCTCCGCCGCTCCGCACGATGCCCGTCAAAGCCGGCATCTGGTAGGCCGTTCCGACCACGGTGATCGACAGCACCGTCATGAAATGCAGGGCAAGCGTTTTGGCCTCATCGGATATCGAATAGAAGCCCAGCACGAAATCCTTGATCACAAACAGCACGGCCCCCGTCAATAAACCGAGCAGGATATACAGAATCTGCAGCGTTTTGGCATACGATATGATTTTATCCATCATACCCTCGCCGATGGTCTTCCCGATCAGCACGGCCGTTGCGCTGGCTGAAGCGTACACGATGACCGTCACCATCTGGAAAATCGTTGTTGCAATGCTGTTGGCGGCGATCGCGGATTCCCCCATATGCCCCAGGATGGCGGTTTGTGCCGCCATGGCAAGCCCCCATATCGTATTGGACATCAGAATCGGGGAGCCTACGCGAATGTACTGCTTGAAGAGCTCCATATCGAACTTCAGGAAATCCTGCAACTTTAACAGAATCTTGCGATCGAAACGCTTAACATACACGATGACGATCACGCATTCAATAATCCTCGCCGTCAAGGTAGCGATAGCCGATCCGGACACGCCCAGCTCCGGGAAGCCCATATACCCGTAGATTAGGATGTAGTTCAAGCAGATGTTGATAACCAAGGTGGACAGCGATACCACGAAGCCGATTTTTACCGTTTCCACGCTTCTTAAGGAAGCCAGCAAGGAGCTGGTGACGGCAAAGAAGATATAAGAGAAGCAGATGATGCGCAAATATTCCACACCGGCAGCTATGACGTTCTCTTCCTTGGTAAACAAGGACAATACCTCGTGCGGGAAAAAGAACACGATGACCCATAACACGATGCTGAGAAGGATGGCCATGCGCATGCCGATGCTTGCCGCTTTTTTGATCAAGCTTAAATCCTTGGCTCCCCAGAATCTGGACGACATGATGACCAAGCCTTCGCATACGCCCAGAACCAGCATGTGCAGCAGGAATTGGATCTGGTTCGCCAGCGCGACGCCCGACAGCGCCGACTCGCTGTATCCTCCCAGCATGACGTTGTCCGACAAATTCACGCCGACCGATATCAGGTTCTGCATCCCGATCACAAGCGTCAGCCAGAAAAAACTTTTGTAGAATCCTTTTTCCCGAACAAATAAACTCATGTCAGCTAACCTTCTTCGACTATAAGATGATGAATCTCTAATATATACGAAATTATGCAAATGAACAGAACCAAATGAAGTGAAGCATCCTTCCCGCCGTATAGTAGATTCATAGAATCAAAACATAATAACATTATAATGTTTTTACGGTGAAAAACTAGTCGTCTGGTTGCACTCCATTACGAAAGCCGGTAATCGAACTTCGACGGCATCCTGGAGGATTCCGCAGCAAATCCCCTGCCCCTTGTCTCATCTCTCCCCGCCTGATCGCTCTAAAGGTCATGTAACATGATAAATTCGCGCGATGCCGTGGGATTTCCTGACTATGTACAAAACGACATACCCTATATATGATGGCAATGTAATTCCATCCCAACGATATAGAGGAGAATGTGTATGACCGTGTGGAAATATCCGTTATCCCGCAACATGGTTCAGCGCAGCATGATTGCAGCCCTCAGCGCTGCCCTCCTTATGACCCCGCTTCATGCCCTTGCTGCCGATGAGGCGCTCCAAGCCGAGGCATCACCAATGAAAACGCCGTCTAGCACCCCGTCCGACACCACGGCTTTCGCACAATTCACGGGGAATCCAGCCGATTCCCTGGCGATTGGGGAACATCGTTTGATCAGCCGCAAGGAGATCGATCGGCACTGGGACGGCCTTGATCCGGATTACACGCCGGAGAAGTCGATCGAAGCGGTTAAAGCGCTGCTGTCGGAGGAAGACTTCGAGGCTCTATTTCCTTACAGGCTAGGTTCGGCCGCATGGTTTAACGTCGCCAAGGGCAAAGAATACTATAAAGCCGATCAGACGGACTATTTCTCCTACGACAACCTGATCCACGCGGTGGCCGAGGTGTCCAATCTGAAGATCAAGATCCGCACGCGGCAAGGAGCTCCTTCCGCCCAAGAGATTTACCGATTGGACAAAGATGCCCGGGTCGAAACACTCGTCGTGCGTTCGGCGGATTTCCATTCGGCCGAGAACCTTAACCAAGCGTTTGAAACCGTTATCATTGACGGCGGCACCTTTCTCAAGGAAGGGTTCAAGAAGGACCGCAAGCGCGAACTGGCCGCCTTCCTGGCCAATCTCTCCCACGAAACCGGCGGGGGCTGGGCTGCCGCTCCTGGCGGTCCGCTTCGCTGGGGATTGTTCTGGAACGAAAACATCGCGGGCCGGACAGGGGTCAACATGGATGCCTTCGTTGATCCGGCAAGCGCAGAGCTGTATCCCGGATCGCCGGACAAGCGCTACTATGGGCGGGGACCGATCATGCTCAGCTGGAATTTCAACTACGGACTCTTCAGCTCCATTATCTATGGGGATAAACGCGTGCTGCTGGACCATCCCGAGATCGTTGCCGCCGACGGCAAGATCGGCTACATGACCGCCATCCTCTTCTGGATGACGCCGCAGGACCCGAAACCTTCCGCCCATGACGTGATGGTCGGCAGATGGAAGCCTTCGCCGCTCGAGAAGTTCAGGGGACTGGGCAGTCCCGGCTTCGGCGCTACGGTGATGGTCTTGAACGGCCTGGAAGCGAACCTCGGGGAAACCGAGGGCAGTCCCGTGCAGCGGCGCGCCGGGCATTACCGCGATATCACGGGCCGCATGGGCGTCGATATTACCGGAGAGAAGGTCGATACGTTAGGGATGAGGCCGTTCTGATATGGAACCCGCCTGAAGCTTGGATCCATCACGTTTGATGGATCATGCAAAATCGCCCTTGGCGGATGGATGGCTTGCGGCCACCACGCTGCCATAGGGCGATTACGTTGTGGAGCAGCCTTCATACCAGCCGCTGGGATATGGCTGCGCGCTGCGCTTTCGGCAAACTCTTCAGCACCAAATCGTAGGAATGGTCGATCATATCGCGCAGGTCCGCTTCCGTTAAGGAGCCATCGACGGTCACCGTGTTCCAGTGCTTCTTATTGAGATGGTATCCGGGCTGCACGGCGTCATGCTGCTCGCGCAAATTCTCCGCGATGACCGGATCGCATTTCAGGGAAATATGGCTGACCTTCTCCCCTGCCGTTGTGGTAATCAGGGCAAACATTTTGCCGCCGACCTTCATGACGATCGGAAGCGGTCCGAACGGATAATCCTCGGCTGCGGCTTTCTTCGAAAGACAATAAGCAATGAGTGGGCTTCGCACCTGGAAATTCTCTCCTTCAAGATCAGATCTATTTGATTATAGTAGATGATGTTTCCCTGTTCAATTCCGTTTGATATGTTGTTCATGCTCCGTTCATACAACTCTTGTATATTGGGACTGATTCAATATGCAAGGGGGAATTTATCCATGTTGAAGTACAGCAAATGGCTGATGCGCATTGCGGCCATTTATATGCTCATCGGCGCATTGATCGGAGCGGACATGGCAGGCAGAAGCAGCTACAGCATGGTTGCAGGCCACGCCCATATCCTGGTGGTAGGCTGGCTGACCTTGTTTGCCTATGGCATGTTCTACTACGTCTTTCGGGACAAGCTCAGCATGAGAAGAACCGCCGCGATGCACTTCTGGACGAGTTTGCTCGGGGGCGGGATCATGCCGCTGGGCATGCTGATGTATTACCAAATGCAGAATACGGCAACCCTGCTGGCCTTTATCATTCCAGCATCGATTTTGCTTGTCGCAGCAGTTTTATTTATCACCTTATTGTTTTTCGATAAAAAATTGTTTTCGAACACATAGCTTGGCTCAAGGCCATCGTGGAGGCTTGCTCTACTTTATCGGCATATGCTGAACAAAAAGAGAGGTGAGCCTCTTAACTATGAGCTATAAAAGCAGTACCATCAAAAGCAAGTGGAAGAAAACGAAATGGTTGAACGAAGATGCTTACTTCAGGCAGTACGTACCCCACACGCTGCCGTTCAGCAAAAAAAACCTGAATGCTATGCTGGCGGACTACACCACGGTTTTCTTCAAACCTACGGATGGCTCTGGAGGCAATAACATTATCCGGATCCGCAAAACCGGCGGAGGCTACCAAAGCCAGCTGAACACGACGAAAACGTCGTACTCGAGCTCATCTCAGCTGTACCGCGACCTGAATCGCTTTGCAGGGAGCAGACCTTATCTGCTGCAAAAAGGAATTCGCTTGGCCAAAAGCAATGGCAAGCCGTTCGATATCCGGGTGATGGTCCAGAAAACCCGAGAGGGCGCCTGGGTCGGCACCGCCCTCTTCACGAAGGTCGGCAATCCGAACAAAGTTGCCACCAATTATAATCAAGGCGGCTCCATCGGCACGTTCAAGAAAACGATGAGCGGCGCCAATTTCGACTCGGCCTTCACCCAGCAGCTCGAGTCTGAACTCAAGGGACTCGGCGTTGCCGTAGGCAAAAACTTTGACCGCCATTATAAAGGATTCAAGGAACTTGGCCTGGACGTGGCTGTCGATTCCAAAGGGAGACCGTGGATTCTCGAGGTCAACACCAGACCGCAAATTTATCCGCTCAAAAATCTAAAGGACCGCAGCCTCTACCATAAAGTGCTGTCTTACGGTAAGCATTATGGGCGTACGAAATAAACGAGGATACTTCAGTCGCTTAAACCAAACGGCCGGGCATCATGCCCGGCCGTTTTTGGCTGTAATCTCATTTTAAAAACTTATGATCAGGATACCTGGAAGAGCGCTCAGGCTTCCCTGCCTGCTTGAAGCTGCAGATCCCGCCATACCTTCTTGTTGCTGTATTGTTTGTCCGTGCTGATATCTTGTCCGAACCATGCCGGCGGCACAAAGCCGTCAGCGGCTTCCAGGGAAGGAAATTCGACTTCCAGCACAAGCAAGCTTATCTGCGCATAATCGTCGATTTCGATGATCGTGCTGCCCCAACGGGCGGTTACCCGTCTCTTGGTCAACGGAATCGCCCCATGCGCCTTGACTACCTGATCGTAGAGACCTTCGGAAATCGCATATTCAACTTCTTCCCGGGCAATTCCCCACCCTTTTTTGAACGTATGGGTGAATTCGAGCCGACCCGATGTCAGATCCGTTATTTTTCGGACCCGCAGCTCCTGGTCCCCATCCAATGCCAAATACGTCTGCTCGATGAACTGCTCCTTCTCGACCACGATGATTCCTTCCTGAATCAACTCATCGGGATAAGCCTCCAGAAGGTATTTGCGTTCGATTTCAATCGCCATGAGTGTGATATCCTCCATTCGTCATTCCCATTCTGCTGATTCCATTATAAGGACCCGCAGCCCCAGCGACAAATAAAAAGCGATAGAAGGTATACGCTGGGCATACTTCTATCGCTTCGAGTTCATGCATTACTTTATCAATTTTCTATAAGCCTTGATCGTCTGCGTGTGCATGCCTTCGTGGTACATGCTGAATGTAAGAAACTCGCCGACGGTTTGGAACGTCACGGGACCGATCGTCAGCGGGTGTGCCGAGGCCTGGTCCAGGCGATTCAAGAAGGTTTCGCGGATCCGGGCGGTTTGCTCCTGCAAAAGCTCTGCCAGCTCAGACAGCGCAGGCGGCTTCGATGTCCAATCGGCCGGCTTGGTTCCGGTTGCAAACCATGCCTCGAATCCTTCCGGAAGACGCGGCTGCTCGCCCGCGGTCGCAAAAGCGAACTGCTCGGTTACGGTGTAGATATGCCCGAGATTCCAGCGAATGCTATTCGCAAATCCTTCCGGGATGATATCCGCTTCCTGTTCCGTTACATGTTCCACTGATTTCAAGGTTGCTCCTCTGGCAAAATCCAATTGGTTGAAAATCGCTTCATTCATAGCATAATCCCCCTTCCAATTCGTACGTAACTATCCTATCGTACTATTCAGCCTATCGCAAGAAACTTTCCATTTGAAGCGACTCTTGGATCATGTTTATACTATAGGAAATCTATACATAAAGGAGTGGGATCAAGTATGAATTACCGCCGTCTTGGCAGCAGCGGCCTGAAGGTTTCGGAGCTGGGGCTCGGCACGAACGCTTTTGGCAAAAGAGCCGATCAAGAAACATCCACCCGGATCCTGGATCACGCGCTGGACCGTGGCATCAATTTCATCGATACCGCCAATATTTACGCCGGGTCGGAATCCGAGCGCATCATCGGTGAGGCGCTGGCGGGCAAACGCCATAACGTCGTATTAGCCACGAAAGCCGGACTCGTGAACGGCCAAGGACCGAACGAACGGGGCTCCTCCCGCTATCATCTGCAGCAAGAGCTGGAGAACAGCTTGAAGCGGCTGAAAACCGACTACGTAGACCTGTATCAGATCCATACGTTTGATCCGGAAACTCCCCTTGAGGAGACCTTACGCACGCTGGACGACATGGTAACATCGGGCAAGGTCAGATATATCGGCGCCTCCAACTATGCCGCCTGGGAAATCATGAAGGCGCTCGGAATCAGCGAATTGCGCGGATATGCCCGTTATGTATCGACCCAAACGAGTTATTCCCTGGCAGACCGTACGCCAGAGCTGGAGCTTGTCCCCCTCTGTCTTGATCAGGGCGTTGGCATCATTCCGTATTTCCCGCTGGCCGGCGGCATTCTCACCGGCAAATACGGTCAGGGGGCAAGCAAGCCTGCCGGCTCCCGCGCGGAAACGGACCCGAACTTCAATCGCTTCCTCGAAGAGCGCAATCTGAAGCTCGGTCAACAAGTCAGCCAGCTCGCAGCAGAGCACGGCCATTCTCCCAGCGCACTGTCCATTGCCTGGCTGATGGACCGACCTGCCGTCTCGACCGTCATTGTCGGGGCTACGAAGACCGAACAGCTGGACGATAATCTGAAAAGCCTTGAGATTAAGCTGGACAAGTCCCTGCGTTCGAGCCTGGATGAAATCAGCGACGGCTTTGTTCATGCCAAGCCGTTTGCAACGTATCGGTTGGGGTAACCGCGGTGTTCGATTAATACAAAGAGCTGCTCCGGGACCAACGGCCCTTCGGTGCAGCTCTTTTTCTTCTATACACGAAAACCACTATTTAGACGGCATATCTCCGATCATCCCCGATGCCGAAAGCATCCGTAGAAGAATCGTTGCCGTTTCCGCCCTGGTCATATCACTCCGAGGTCTCAGCTTGGCATCGTAACCGCTCATGAGTCCGCTGTGAACCACTTCGGCTGCAGCCCCCTTCGCCCAGTTTGCCAATTCGGCACGGTCTTGGAAAGCAGCCAGCACAGCCTCCGAATCCATGGCCTCTACCATTGGGGAAACCTCAGCGAACTTTAACGCTCTTGCGAAAATAACCATCGCCTCCTGTCTGGAAATCAAGCCATTCGGCAAAAAGGTCCCGTCGGCATACCCGTGTATGAGTCCGTTCCCGCTCGCCGCCGATACGGCTCCCACATACCAGTCCCGGGAAGTTACATCTTGAAACGAGCTTGTATTGCCTTGCTCCGTTAAACCGAGCGAGCGTACCAGCATGGTGACGAATTCCGCACGGGTTACCGGTTCATTCGGATGGAATCCGGCGGCGCTGCCGCCAACGATAAGGCGTGACGCCATCTCGTTCACCGCCGCCTCGGCCCAATGGCCTTTCATATCCGATAGTTCTTCTTCGTGGATGAGTAAAGCATACGTCCCGCTGTATAAACCTTTTATTATGGCGTAAGTACGGCCTTCCCGCGCAACCAGCCGGGTCGGTGCGTGATGGACCTTCCCTTGATCATCCAGCAGAACCGCCGTTGTCACGATGGCAGCTGACCCCTCTGCCACGGGAACTTCCAGCTCCACATAAGAGGAATAGCTATTTCCGCTCAGCCGTTTTCCTTGATCGTAGGCTGCGACGCTAACGTCTATGGAGCCGTAATGTTCACCAAAATACTTCCCGTTCCCGACCTGCTTCAGCTTAGCGCTGATCGCGGCGTTGCCATCGGCAAGGACGAGATGGATCGCGCCTTCCTTCGTTTCGGCAAGACTGCCGATCTGTTCGGAAATGGCTTGAACCGGAATACGGACGCTGCCTGCCAAGGTCTCGAATGCAATCATCGCGCCGCTTGCTTCAAGCGCTTTGGCGGATTTCCCGTCCAGAACCACCACGGCTTGATCGAGCTCCTCCGTGGCGCGCAGCCGGACGATCGGTCGGCTGTTCTTCTCCAGTGCCAGCAGCGATTGGAGCCTGTCTCCGTTCACCTTGACGGTCAGCACGGTCTGTCCATTCTCTTTCGTTACCTCCGTTGATATCAAGCCGGTCTGTAAAACGTCGTTTACATACGACTTGACGTCGCTGCTGCCTGCCGGGCTCTGCCCTGAGCCTGCCCCTTGACCTGCTTGAGAACTCCCACCTGCCCCAGGTCCTTGACCTTCCGAAGATCCTGATCCGCCCCCCGGCGTCCCCGGATTGGAAGGATTTCCGGGTTCAGGTTCAGGTTCAGGGGAAACGGCTGCCTCTCTGGTCACATCCAACGTGTAAGTCTTCGCAGCTCCGTTCTGAGCCGTAACCACAAGATGAATGGTGTTGCTTCCTACCGCTAGGCTGATCGAATCTGATGCCTGTCCGGCGGAGACAGCCTTACCGTTTATCGTCACTGTTGCCTGAGGATCGGAAACGCTCGGCGTTATGCGGATCTCCGTTATACGGTTTCCAACATGGCTAATGTAGCTGGTGACAGCAGGGTTGAATGCCGGGGCAAGCGTTCCATGCGATAATGCTAATCCGCTTAAATCCGCATCGCCAGAAACGGGTATCTCGGCACCGGCTGGTGTTGCGCTCACCTCTTCCGAAAATGCGCTGGAGCCCCCGTCATTTCCGGCTTTCACCGCAAAATAATAGGTCGTTCCGTTCAGCAAATCCCCTGCTGAATACGTCGAACCCGTAACCGTTGCGATTGGTGCGCTCCCATATACGCCGGACCCCGTCCCGGAATAAATATCGTAATAAGTCGCACCCGTTACGGTGGACCACCGTAAGGTCACCTCACCATCCCCCGCTGTGGCCGTCAGATTGGCAGGCGCTAACGGTGCTGCGACAGGCTCAGCCTCCGTTGTAAAGCTCCAATCCCCAGTGCGCTTCATGCCTGCGTAGAGGTTGCCTGCTGTATCCTGAAATGCGCCCTCCTCTATTTCGACGTAATAACGCGTAAGGTACGATAGCTGTCGCGACAGGCTTACCGCTACCTTCTCGTCGATCACGCTGACGCGGGCGCTATCGGTTACTTCGATCGACTCGATCTTTTGACCGTCCGCCGCTCTCATAATCGATATGTATTTGCCGCTGCCTGCGGTAACGGGTTCATCGAACGTGAATTCAAGCTTCGTCCCGATCGGCACGTCATCCGTCAGATGCAGAGGAGCCCGATCCACCACGACAGGCGCACCCGAATCGATCCATTTGGCATACAGCGTCAGGTCAGCCTGAATCGGCGTCGCGAAATCGAATGGAAACTGGAGGGCTTGATCCGTATACCACCCTCCGAATGCATAACCGGATTTCACCGGATCGACGGGCTTCGTTGCCGCCGTATGATGAGGGACGACCTCGTCTGCCACGGGCGACCCTCCGTTGCTGTCGAACGTCACGGTTTTAGGGAAATAGATCGAGAAACGGACCTCAGCCTTATTCCCTGCACGGTCGGTAACGACGAGATCGAATTCCCCTTCCGTGTTAACCCTGTCTCCGCTCTGAAACGCTTGCTGATTGAGCGTTGCGCTCCCTTCATTGAAGAAGATTTGCAGCTCCCGATCGTATTGGCCTCCATCTGCCACGCCTGAAACCAGAGGAGCGGTTTGGTCGATCTCAAAATCGGCCTTGACCGTTTTTCCGCGAGGCGACTCGACGACCAGTCTATACTGGCCATCCTTGCGGATGGTCGTACCGCTGGCAAAGGGCTGCCCGTCCAGCGTTCCCGTGCCATGGGTATAAACAGGCGTCACTTCGTGATTATAAATTCCTCCATCGGTTACTCCGCTTATCCGGGGTTCAGGCTCTGCCACGTGGATGGTAACGCTGGTTACGCTGCCGCTCTTGTTATTATTGCTAGCGATATATGTAAAAGAATCTGTGCCAACAAAATCGGCATCCGGCGTATAGGTAAAGGAGCCATTCTTATGAAATGTTATCTTTCCATGAGCAGGCAGATTCAATATTTTGGCTGTCAGAACATGGGAATCATTATACATCACCCCAGGGGACGATACCGTTAATGGTGTGGAGACAGCTGTTGTATATTGGTCGGAAACACTTACAGGCTGAACTTGCTGCAGGGTTGGAACGTATCCGTAATGGGATACGTAATACTGCGTCAATGGCTTGCCCCTTAGATCAGGAACTCCAAATGTTTGGTTCGGAGTTCCCCCAAACTTGTTGCCGATTAACTCATAAAGTGCTCTGTTCGCTGCAACATTCAGAAGCTTGCCGTCTGCCATATAGGATGCTAGCCCCGGGATTTCCAAAGGAAACATGCGTGTCTCGCCGACATACACCTCACCAGCGCTGCTTGGATGGATACCGGCCTTGGCGGCGAAATACCGGATGTTGGACTGCATAGGGTCAATCTGCGGCAATTTAAAGCTGCCCTGCCTGTCTTGGCCGAATGTAGTACCGTACACACTGTACAGAGGTTCGGAATCGCTTAAAGAGCGGCCATCCGTCGTCACCCAGATATCATTCATCTCCATATAGTAGGGAAAGAGCCGAAGCTCCCCCAGCATCGTATTGGAGGTCAGTCCACTGTCTCTCGGATATAATCCCTCAGCAGCGATATAATATCCCATGCCCGGCACCGGTTCTTCCCCCCGTAAATCAGGCAGTGCAAACGTCTTGGTGCCATCCCCTCCAAAGTTGTTGCCCAGTAGAGTATACAAAGCGGAGTTTTCCAGACTTATCGTTAACACTTGCCCTGCACAGTATATCCACCCTTCGGGACCATCCCGGTAAGGAATTAGACGGATCTCCCCCAGATATTGAGCGTCTGGAAGATTAGCCTTAACCGTCTTCGGAGATGCGAGCACACCCAATACAACCTCTAAACCTATTAGAATGGACAACATCACCTTCAACCATTTCGTGGATGCCATCGGCCTTCGTTTTTGCATATTGCAACTTCTCCCCCTAATGCATTTGTCCTATTTCAGTAATATAATACTATCAAGTAGTATAACATTACTACAGAGTAGTATAAATGGTAGGAGGTATAATTCAACAAGAAAATGTCTTCTAATAGAGGGAGGGTTCGTTAGCCAAAGAGACACGCAAAAAAAGATGGCCCCCGAACCAAGTCAGAAGCCATCTTATATAAATCTTTCATACTGCCCTCGGATTCTCTTATTCCCAAGGGTCCATGCGATAAACGTTTTAGTTCTTAGTCGATTTACTTCCCTATTTCAATATCTCCTCGATGCGAGTCTGAACATCTTCGCTAAGATCGATACCGGATGCCTTCGCATTCTCGGTTACCTGCTCCGGACGGCTTGCGCCGACCAGTGCGCTGGCTACGTTCGGCTGACGCAGAATCCACGCAAGCGCCAGATTGCCCACGGACACGTCAAGCTCAGCCGCAATCTTCTCCAGCTCGCGAACCTTCGCGATTTTCTCTTCGGTAATGCCTTTGCGCATCCATTCCAGCTTCGCTGCTCGGCTGTCTGCCGGAATATCGGAGGCAGAGGTATATTTCCCCGTCAGCAGGCCTTGTGCCAGCGGGGAGAATACGACCTGCCCAATGCCGGAACGCTCGCTGAGCGGAATGATTTCCTTTTCAATATAACGTTCAAACATATTGTAGATAGGTTGATTGACCACGATGCGGTCGAGGAGGTAACGATCCGCTACCGTCAATGCCTCCGCAATTTGCGAAGCCTGCCACTCGCTGACGCCGACATAGAGCACCTTGCCCTGCCGAACAAGGTCGTCGATCGCGCGAAGCGTCTCGTCCAGCGGCGTTTCCGGATCATGGCGGTGGCAGTAGAAAATATCCACGTAATCGTGGCCAAGTCGCTTCAAGCTGGCATGCGCCTGCTCCATAATGTGCTTGCGTGACAAGCCCCGGTCGTTCGGGCCGTCGCCCATCGGCCAGAAGGCCTTTGTCGCCAGCACGTACGATTCGCGCGGATACGCTTTCAATGTCTCGCCTACCAATACTTCGGCTGCGCCCTTCTCGTAAACATTCGCCGTATCAAAGAAGTTAATGCCCAGATCATAAGCCGTTTTAATCGCGTTAACCGCATTCTCGCGTTCAACGTAACCTCCGTATGTAAGCCAGCTTCCCAAGCTGACCTCACTGACCTTGAGACCTGTGCGTCCTAATCTTCTGTATTTCATGGCAAATCCTCCTTCAATAGATTAACTTGGATGCTACATGAACTATTCTAAAGTAGTTCCTATTCCCACGGAAGAAGTGAAATGTTCTTCACTATATTATAAGAAGGATAGCTGATATACTGGAGTATAGTTAACAGAATACCGGAAGGAGCCTATGGTTATGGGAAATAAAGCGAGCAGTTACATACCGAAAACTCCCGAACATATCGAATGCAATATCGAAAAAACGCTGCTGGTTCTGGGGGGGAAATGGGCATTTCTCGTCATTCGGGAGCTCTTTGGAGGCACGAAACGATTTGGCGAGCTGCAGCGGCAAATCCCGAATGTCAGTCCGCGGGCGCTGACCACGACGCTCCGCCACTTGGAAGAACAGGGCGTGCTGGAGCGTGAAGTATTCCCTACCGTTCCGGTTACGGTGGAATACACTCTGACGCCGAAGGGCATGGACCTGCATGTCATCTGCAAGGAAATGAAGCTGTGGGCGGCACGGTGGACTTAAAATCAAGATAGCTGACAGCGTGCGGCAAACGATCCGAACCCGACGGTTAACTTAAAAAAAAGCAGCGGCGGATTCCATTTAACGGGAACCGCCGCTGCTTTGTTAAAAGCTTGCTATTTTAAGATTGTTAATTTCATTTAATCGTTATTGTTTTGATTGCCGCGGGATTCTCCGCCTTTGCGGCCGATTTCCTCGTAGAAGTCCTTATCATGGGACTCCGATGTGGCCTCTCCGCCCTTACGGCCGATTTCTTGGTAAAACTCCTTGTCGTGATTCTTGGCCGTTGCTTCGCCGCCTTTGCGTCCCGCTTCTTCTCTGCTCATTTTGTTACCGTTGTTGTTAGCCATTGTTCATCACTCCTAAGTTGTTTTTTGTTGCTGCTATGTCATGTATTTAACCCTTCGAAAAAAAATTAAACATTACTTTTCGATTCCCTCGTTCACCACATATGGGCCCGTTCCAAGCGTGGAGTGCTGGTGTTTGGCGGGAGGATTTAATACGGGAACGTCGCCGTAAGCCGCCGGATTTGCCACGTATTCGAAATTGCCGGTACCGTCCGGCAGCGGGCCGTTCGCCCAGCGTCCTTCGCGGCTCTCCTCGCCGACCGAGAAATTCATGAATTGGCGGGTCGCTTCTTCTACGCTGCGCTCGCGCGGGAACGAAGCAGGAGCAATCGGGCCTTCCATAGCCTCGATCTCCTCGATCGCGGCCAGCCACTGATTTTGATGCATGATATCGCGGGCTATCATAAAGGACAGCATGTCTCGGACACCTGGATCCGTCGTCTGCTCATACAAGCGTACGACCTGGACCAGCCCTTGGGACTCCGCGTTCAGATTCGCGCGGAAGTCAGCCAGCAGATTTCCGCTCGCGATGATGTACTTGCTGTTCCACGGATACCCGTTGCTGTCCGTCGGGGTCGCGCCCAGTCCCGATACGATCGCATGCTGAGGATTCATGCCTCCGAGCGCAGCGGCAATCAACGGATCCTTCGCCGCTTCGTCGACCTGATCTGCGGGAGCGCCATCCAGAAGCTGGGCGATCATCGTACTCAACATTTCGACATGGCCAATCTCCTCGGTTCCGATATCCAGCAGCATATCCCGATACTTCCGATCTGCGCGGCAGTTAAAACCTTGGAAGAGATACTGCATCATGACGGACATCTCACCATATTGACCGCCCAGCACCTCTTGAAGCTTTCTCGCATATACCGGATCCGGCTTCTCGGGTTTCGCCCGGAACTGAAGCTCTTTCATGTGAATAAACATCAAAGTCGTCCTCCTTCGTATATGTGATGATGAGTCCGAGTATTTTTTACCCGGCCCGACTGATCTGAAACCGTACCGGCCTGTTCATGCGGAATCCATGTATACGTCAGAAATGACAAAAGCCGCGGCTCGCGCGGCTTCATCATAGGAATTACGTCAGATTCGCATACCCCTCAGCAGCCGCATGCAGATAATAGGCCAACCCCGTCTGCTGTTCTTCCAGCATTCGAAGATGGAATTCATCGTTCAGGAAAAACTTCGTTTGTCCCGCAAAATCGGCAGCGGTAAAACCATGGCCCT
Organism: Paenibacillus sp. HGF5; assembly: GCF_000204455.1. Lineage (NCBI taxonomy): Bacteria > Bacillati > Bacillota > Bacilli > Caryophanales > Paenibacillaceae > Paenibacillus > Paenibacillus sp. HGF5. Next base: position 35,266 of record NZ_AEXS01000150.1, read on the forward strand.
GCTCGTTCATAAACCGCAAATGCTCGTGAATCGAATCCCGAACCCACTCATCATCGTGCCTGATTCCCGTTATCAGCGCATTAGCCATGCCAGCCATGAAGTCTGCCGCTTCCTTCGCCTGCTCGTTCATATCGGGAACATCCATCGGTGCTCCGTCAAGCAAATCCACCTCGTACCGCTCCTTCAAATGTTGATTCTGCTCAGCCAAGGCATCCTTCCACTCTTCTTCGCTATCAAACCCTTTGAACAATTCTTCCGGCTTCATGCTTTTTCCCTCCCCAACATATTCTATGGACTGCCTCAACGTCTGCAGAATGAGCTCCAGCCGATTCCACCGGCCCAGGAGCAGCTTCTCCTGCTCCGTGAGAATGGAGAGCCGATCCGGCGTTTCCCCCATCAGCTCTTTAATTTGCTCCAGCGGAAAATCCATCTCCCTGTAGAACCGGATTTGCTGCAAGCGCTCCAGTTCCGCTGCCCCGTACAAGCGATACCCCGCATCGCTGATCTCGGCAGGCTGCAGCAGTCCGATTTTGTGATAATGATGCAGCGTCTTGATGGTTACCCCGGACATTTCCGAAACCTCTTTTACCGTGTACAGCATGCTGTTCCCTCCTTCGATCTACAGTCTAAGGCCTCCCCTAAGAGGAGAGTCAACATGATCATGAATCCCGTATTTTTCGAATCTCTCGAATCACTTTTCATAAGAAAATATGATTTTTGCTCATTATTTTGCTAGAATGGTCCATTATGCAATCAGTTTAATAGAAAGGATGTTATAGGAAACGATGAAAAGGAAATGGTTCAAATACGCCATGCTCTTATTATCCGTTGGAATCTTGGGGATTATCTCGTACTATACCTACGCTATCATACAATTCTCAAACCAAATCTCGACCGCTTCGAATCCGGTGAAGCCAACGGGCAGCACGGGGGCCGCACAGGAAGAGGTCATTGAAATCCCGAAGTGGGAGGGCAAAGAACGCGTCAATATTCTTCTAATCGGAGGAGACTCCCGGGGAGACGATGCCGGAAGATCCGATACCATGCTGGTGGCCTCCATCGATCCCGTTACGAAAAGCGCCCATTTGTTCTCGATTTTGCGGGACACCTACGTGGACATCCCCGGTCATGGCAAAGGAAGGCTGAATTCGGCTTTTGCTTACGGTGGCATCGAGCTGACCAGACAGACCATCAGCGATTTGTTGGACCTGCCCATACATAAATATGTTTACACCGATTTTGTCGGATTCATCGCCCTGGTCGACGCCATCGGCGGGGTCGACATTGAAGTAGAGAAAGACATGTACTACACAAGCAAAGCCGACAAGCACATGTACGACATCGATTTAAAACAAGGGCTGCAGCATCTCGACGGCAAAATGGCGCTGCAGTACGTCCGATTCCGGCACGATGCGAGGTCCGACTTTGCCCGTACCGAAAGACAACGGATTCTCATGACGGAAGTCGCCAAGAAAATGCAGACCACGAGCTCGCTCATCAAGCTGCCCGGCATTCTGGATTCGATCGCGCCTTATATCGAGACGGACTTAAGCCCGAAGGAAATGCTGAAGCTGATGGCGCTCGGGTTTGACGTGAACCTGGACAAAGTCGATCAGCAGCAGATCCCGCCGTTCTCGCTGTTGACCAACGAGAAGGTCGGACGGGCCCAGGTGCTCGGCGTGGATAAAAACAAATTGCAGCAGTACGTGAAGGAATTGTTCGAAAGCGATGCCGCTGAATAAAGCCAGCAAGCAAACAAAAGAGGGCGTATGCCCTCTTTTTTTCGGCTAGACCGTCCGCGGACGCTCGTGCAGCAGCTCCGACGGAGCGCTGCCTGTGAACCGCTTATAGATTCTGTAAAAATAGGAGAGGTCCTGATAGCCGAGAAATACTGCAATTTCCTGTACCGTCAGCTGCGATTCCGTCAGCAAATACGCTGCGCGTTTCATCCGCTGGGCGTGCACGTACTGGCTAATCGTCTGTCCCGTGACGCTCTTGAAGAGCGCCGCAGCGTAATTGGGCGTTTTGCCGATGGCATCGCCGAGCTCCTCTTTCGTTATTCTCTCCCGGTAATGCCGCTCAATGTAAGATTTCATCCGTTCCGCATGCAAGTGCTTCTCGGGCGTGATAACGCCCCGATCCAGCTCTCGGCTGATATAAATCAACACTTCTGTCAATAATGCTTCTATCATCATTGCATAATAAGACGGGCGCTCCCGCCACTGCTGGTGGATCACCTTCAAACGTTCGTGGATCAATTCGTAACAGCCCGGTTTATGCTTCAACGCTTCTTCCCGTTCAAGCGCGGACAAAGCCGTGGACGGCTCTCCCGTCCATTGAACGACCATTTGCGTGTGCGTCACGGTAGGGATGCTTTTGCCGTAATACGGAACGCCGGCCGGAATAAGCAGCAGTTCCCCCTTCTCCATAATCTGCTTATCTCCATTCACCCAATATACGCATTTTCCATAGGTCGCCACGGTTAGACGCCATGCGCTCTTTCCATGGTCTGCTTCCTCATACCAATCGACGCCGCTAATTTGCCGAACTTCAACCGGAGTGACCATAATTTCACCTCATATGCATTACTATAATCCATTCATTGTACTATAGTTCATATCATGATTCGACAAGACAGGCTACAATGTGATCATTAAGGTAGTTCATGAGCTTTACATTTCTAGAAGCCCGAGTGCTGCAACATTGCCGCAGGGTGCAAATACAAAGGAGGAACAACCAATCATGCTTAAGACAAAAATCATCTGTACGATGGGGCCTGCATGCGATTCCATCGAGCTGTTAAAAAATATGATTCAGGAGGGGATGACGGTCGCCCGATTGAATATGGCACATGGCGAGCCGGAGGATCACGTGGCCCGGATTCGGAATGTTCGCCAGGCCGCATCCGAATTAAACACGTATGTCCCGATCATGATGGACATTAAAGGTCCCGAAGTCCGGATCGGCAAGCTGAAAGAGGCTTCCTGCCTTCTGAAACCCGGTGAGGAACTGATCCTGACGACCGAAGAAATTCTGGGAGACGCCCAGCGCATCTCGGTCAATTATGCCGAGCTGAATCTAGTCGTGAAACCGGGAGACCGCATCTTGATCGATGACGGCCTCGTAGACCTGAACGTCATTCGCGTCGACGGACCGGACATTCTTTGCAAAATCGTCAGCGGCGGCGTGCTCAAGCCGCGCAAAGGCGTCAACCTGCCCGGCATCAAAACGACGCTTCCCGGCGTCACCGAGCGTGACGTCATGCATATCGGCTTCGGACTGGACAACGACATTGAGATCATTGCCGCATCTTTTGTGCGCCATGGCGACAACATCCGCGAAATCCGCAGCATCCTGAAGGAACGCGGCGCGGAGCATGTGCAGATCATCTCCAAGATCGAAAACGGAGAGGGCATGGAGAACCTGGACGACATCATTGAAGCCTCCGACGGGATCATGGTTGCCCGCGGCGACCTTGGCGTCGAAGTGCCAATCGAAGAAGTGCCGATGATGCAGAAAGAAATGATCGATAAATGCAATCTGGCGGGCAAGCCGGTTATCGTGGCAACGCATATGCTGGAATCGATGCAGGTCAATCCCCGCCCTACCCGCTCCGAGGTGAGCGACGTGGCTAACGCCGTTATCCAGGGCGCAGACGTGGTCATGCTGTCCGGGGAATCCGCCGCTGGCAAATATCCGGTGGAATCCGTGCGTACGATGGCGGCAGTCGCCCGCCGCGCCGAGACCATGATCGATTATAAGGACCAGTTCGCTTTCAAATCACGACAACAAGTAGCCGATATTACCGAGGTCATCAGCCAAGGCGCGGTCAGCTCGTCCCTCGTGCTGAATGCCAAAGCCATCATTACGTCAACGGAGAGCGGATTTACGGCGCGGATGATTTCGAAATATCGTCCGGAAGCACCGATCATCGCCGTCACGCAGCATGAAGAAGTGCTGGCTAAAATCTGCCTGCTCTCCGGCGTCATCCCGGTAAAAGGCGACAAGGTCACCACAACGGACGAAATGTTCGAGTCCGCGACCCGCAACGCCATCAAGACAGGCTACATCGAAAAAGGCGACATTATCGTATTGTCTGCCGGCGTTCCGATCGGTCAATCCGGCAACACGAATCTGATTAAGGTTCTGCAAGTATAACGAAAAACACAAACTAGACCTCTCCGATGATTTAAGCAGCGCCAATCCGACCTTCTGGGCATATAACGAACTCAGAGGAATAAGCTCGTAAGGAAGGCGCTGCCCGTTTCGGGTGAACCGAACACGTTACCGGAGGTCTTGCCAGAATGTATATACCTTATCATCCTATGGGGATGCAGCAGCAGGCTGCCCTTCCCCATGCGAGGAAAGCTCATCACCCAACAAGTCCTTACCAAATGCTGTTCCACTGGAACCGCTTGGACTGGAACTTTCCGAATGTTGCGATGAAGCAGCGGTTCGAGCTGGATCAATACTGGAAGCACTGCATGCCTGCAGGCGTCAAAGTGGACCGACAGGGGCGTTTCTATGTTTCGGTTCCGCGCTGGGCGGAAGGCGTTCCCGCCACTCTCAACACCATCGTGATGGTGAACGGCAAGCCGGTGCTGAATGCTTTTCCGAGCTGGGAGTGGAATACGCCGGGAGATATGCGAGCGCTGCAATCCGTCCTGGGTTACGAGATCGACGGACATAACCGGATGTGGATTCTGGATCAAGGAAAAATCGCGTATAATACCTCGCCCGAAGGCTCGCAAAAGCTGGTTATCTGGGACCTGAGCGCAAATCGCCTGATCGACTCCATCGTCATCCCGGATGATATTGCACCGCCCCGGACATCGTTCCTGAACGATATCGTGGTGGATAACCGAAACGGTTACGCTTATATCACCGATTCGGGCTCCGGCTGGCCGGATCACGAGGTATACGGCGGCATCATCGTCTACAATATGAGAGCGAAGAGATTCCGCCGGGTCCTGGACAGCCATTACAGCACGCAGGACGTGCCAAGGTTCCGGTTCGAAATCGATACGGAGCCGGTCTACCGCAACAAGCCGGTCCGGATCGGCGCGGACGGCATCGCCCTGTCGGCGGATCGCGAAACGCTCTTCTACTGCCAGGTAACCGGACGCAATCTGTATGCGATCGATACGGGGCTGCTGCGTAATTTCGATACCCCCGATCCGCTCATTCGGAATTCCGTTCAAGCTCTGGGCAGCAAAGGGACGACGACCGACGGCATGCATGCCGACAATCGAGGCCATGTCTTCTACACCATGCTGGAAGGCAAAGGCATCGGTTATTATTCACCCTGCACGCGCTCATTTCACAAGCTGCTGTCCGATGACCGAATGCTGTGGGTGGACGGGGTGGCTTTCGATCAGCGCGGCTCGATCATCTTCAACAACAACCGCCTGCACCGCATGTTCGAGGAGCCGCAGAACATCGACTGGGACGATCCTTACAATCTGATTATATGGAGAGCCTACATCGGCCGGGATGTGAAGTCGTATTTATATGGTTGACGGTTATGAAAAAGGGTTAGGCAGTTCGGGCTTTCAAGCCCTCTGCCTAACCCTTTTCGTATTATAACTGCAATGCCTGGCCGCAGCGGCCGCAGTACCGCGTCCCTGCAGGCGACACGGTGCCGCAACCCTCGCAGGTTAAAGACGGCGGGGCGGTGCCCGGTCCTTCGGAACCGCTGCGCTTCGAATCGGAGCCGACCGCTTGCCGGAGCCGTTCCTCTACCTGCTGGGCGGGATTGACGGCCCGATGCATCGCCCTTTCCTCCTTCGTGCCTTGACGAATGAGCGAAAAGAGCAGCGCGATGCCGATGCCCCCGACCATGACCATGCCGACCATTTTCCACAAGCCCGCCGCATATGGATAGTCCCAAGCCGCATGCAGCAGGATGCTGATCAGCAGTAGGGCAGCCATCCTCAGGAGCCGATGCGCGGTCGAGCCCCGTTTGGCGGATTTCCCCAGGCCATACCACAGTCCGGCTGCGGCAATGGCCGTCCAGGTGCCGTGCCCGAACGGGGACAGCAGCGCCCGGACCCACAGCACAGCCAGCATCCCCGAAGTCGCATGCTGCTGCAGATACATGAAGCCGTACAGAATGCTCTCAACCGCGGCAAAGCCCATGCCTGCCGCAGCTCCGAATACTACGGCATCCATCAGGAAACGCTGCTTGCGCCCGCGGAGAAAGAAAAAGCATACGAGCAGCTTGGCAATTTCTTCGATAACGCCGATCAGAAGCGCTGCCTGCACATGCTCGATGGTCGTTGTCTCCAGACCGCTGCCGACGGACCAGAAGCGTTCCAGCACCCACGCAACCGGCACGGCGATGATGCCGGAAGCCGCGAATACGGCTGCCAGCCGAATGGGCTTGAATCCGAGCAGCTGGGAGCTGCGCATATAAGCAACAAACGAAACCGGTCCAACGAATCCGCCGGATATCAAAGCGGCATATATCCATACCGGCTGTTTCAGCCAAATGGCTAGCCCTGTGAACGCAACGAAAATGCCGCCAAGCGCCAGCAGCACATCCATCCAGCGATCTTTTTTGGGAGGGGCCGGAATGACGGCTTCTAGGGTCGCGGCAGCCTCGACTTCAGCTTCCGGCGCCTGCTCAGTCTCCGTGAATTGCAGCTTCGCCGATACCTCTTCATTGAGAAGTTCGGGCTTTCGAATCCGCAGCACCTCATGAAATTGCCGCCTGACCGGTTCGTACTGCTGCAGGACGAAATGAAACTCATCCCTGCCCATCACCATCAGCTCGCCGTTCTCAAGCGCCGTCACCGTGCCCGTATGGGCTTCGCCGCTGAGCAGGTCCATCTCGCCGAAATAATCCCCGGGCTTATAGACCGCCTTCTTCCGGCGCCCGCTTCGCACCTCGAACCGTCCTTCGGCAATCATATAGAAACGGTCCGCCATGGTGCCTTCCGCGACAATGACGTCCCCTTTGTATACTTTCCGCCTGACCGTGACTTCGGCAAGACCGCGCAGCTCCGCGTTCGGAATCGCGGCCCAGATCGTCGCCTTGCTCAGCATCGCATGCATCGTGCGGATTCGGGCCGAGAACGACAGGCTCTCGTGAAACATCGGGCTTGCCGCGGCAAGCCGGCTGAACGCGTTCTGCTCCAGCCGCAATGCCGTTACTTCGCCGATCGCCTGGGCACCCGAAGTCCTTTTTTCCTCAAGAAACAGGGAGACCTCACCGATCAATGCGCCTTCGCCCAGAACGTCCAGCGTCACCGTGTGGCCGATCAGATTCCTCGAAACGATCTGAACCTGCCCGCTCATGATGAAATAACAGGAATTGCCGTAGCTTCCCTCTACGATCAGCGGGTCCCCGTCATGAAACAGCTCCTCATGCATGGACTGGACGGCTCCTTCCAATTCATGCAGCGGCACCCCGCGAAACAGCGTATGATTACGCAAAAACTCCATGGCCTTCGTCGTCATCTGCAATCTCTCCATAGACGAAAAGAATCCGCCCGACGGCAGATTCCTCTCTATTCATTATGTACGACTCTATTATCGCATATTTCCGATGATGCTGCTGCGTGATTCTTCCATTTTCTTAATAAAATTCGTCATGACGTCAAAGGCTTCATTGCGCTTGTTGGTCATCGACTGCAGACGGAGCATGTCCATTTGCTGGGAGTTCGATAAGCTGTCGATCGATCCCTTCAGCTTCTCTGTTGCTTGATTGAGCTCTTCTGCCGTATATTCCTTCTTGGATGCATCTGCGATGCCTTCCGCTGCCAGCTTGCCGGCAAGATCGTCCGGTATCGAATATTTGCCGTCCACTGCTTCTCCGGTCAAAGCGCTGTTAATGCCTGCCATGGCGTCGTTCTTCTTGGCGATTTCCTCGTTCCGCTTCTGCACGTCCTGAATCTGGTTGTTAAGCTGCGCATCCAGCATCTGTGTCCGCTGCTGCTGCACGACCATCAGTGCGCTCTCAATATCCATGCTGGACAGATCGATCTGTGCGACGTTGCCGATCCCGCCAATGGAATTGTTCGTTGCGCTTCCTCCTACGGCCTGCTTGACCGACTGGTAAGCCTGGTCGTTCATCATGATGCCCGTGCCGGCCACTACCCCGACCAGAAGAGACGCGGCCGTGGATAAAATCATTTTTCGATTCATCGTTTCAACTCCATTCCTCTAATTCTTTGTGCCTAGTACGAAAATCATAGCAAATGCATGAACGGCGAACAAAGCAATATTTACCATATCTCGACAATTTATATAGAATTGAAGGGATTTTTTTCGCTTCCGCCCGCTCGCTGCTTGTCCGATGCGATCTATGGGGATGAAATCGTCTGATGCCGCCTTGAAGGCGCGACAAAAAACCACACCGTGCCCGATGTGGTTTTCCTGGTTCGATTAGCCCACTAAAGCCGTGCGGTTGCTAGCAACCAGCATCCAAGCTGCGCGTCATGGCTCGTGCGGTTACCACGGTTCCTTGAACCCCTGCCTATCCTGCTCGCAATCGCGCAGCAGCTTCGTGCGAAGCCCCTCATACCAAGAGGGGACATCGGCCAACTCGCTGTCCTCCAGGGAACTCAGCACTCTGGCAAAACCGTACAGACGGCTGAATCTTTGAAATCTTGAAAACTCTGCCTCCAGCTCGTGATCCAGGCTTCGGATCGAGCGATACCCTTTCAGAAATGCCTGCTTGGCATGCTCCGACTCGGCATCGGCAAGAGCCGTGACGATATCCGCCGCATACCAATGGTACATGGCATCGTCGAAATCGATCACGCGGAATGAACGTTCCTTCGCTTCATAAAAGATGTTATCCAGCTGGAAGTCATAGTGGATCAAGCCGTACGTCTGTCTCGACGCCGGCAGGAACTGCAGCCATAGACTGATCCGATGAAGCTCATCCATAGCATCCTGCTCCCCGGGATGCCGCCGCAGCACCTGATCGATCAAACGCAGGATGTCCTCCGCGCTTCTTCGCCTTACGGCTCCAGGTTCATATCGGCTGGACAGCGTATGCAGCCTTGCGAGCGATTTCCCCCAGTCCCTGCATTGGGACACGGTGAGATTGTCATGTAGAGCAATCCCTCCTGCGGCGCGAAACACGACGCCGTGATACTGCCCCTCCGGTTCCTGAATCGTCTCGATCCATTTCCCGTTGACGGAAGAAATCGGCGCGACGCAAGGGTATTCGTGCTTAAGCAAATACTGCATGAATTCCACCTCGGCCGTCAGCTGCTGGGCCGCATGTTCTTGCTCGAAATTAAACCGGAGGAAATAACGCTCTCCATCGTGGTTAAACACATACACGAAGTTGGAGCTGGCCCGCCAAAACTTCAGCGTTCCCTCATCAAACTCCCAGTTGCGGATCAGCTCGCGGGCGGCCTTGTCGCCAGCAAGTCCGCGAACCATCGTCGTTAACTTCATCATTTGCCTTTTTCCTCCCGCTACAGCATGAGAGGATTTAAACCTCGACTTATCCTAAGCAACAAGTCCTCTCATCATCTGTATCCCATTGTGAATATGAATCGTATTCAACAACGTCACTCCTTTCCGCACATGGACGCAAGTATTGGGTCTTGCCCAATCCTATTCTAACGGAGCTGCCAGCCATGCGGTTGGGAGAGAACGGGTATAGATGAAGTTTACGGCACGATCCTTCTCCCCCGCCTTCTTCCTTAGATAATCTTTTGAATGCGAACGCCAGAATCAGGCTCATGACGATATACATCAACACTTTGGAAGCTGGGCTATACGGGGAGAGCAGTATCCCTGCCAGAAAAAACAAATTCACTACAAGGTACAGCAGTTTGATTATCATAAGATGACCTCCATCCGTTCCCTACTCAAACAGCCCGGCGAATTCACCATAGCCTTCCCGGACCAGCGCTTCCTCCGGTATAAAACGCAGCGCCCCGGAGTTCACCTGATAATGCAGGCCGCCCGGCTGGGGCCCGTCATGATACAGATGTCCCAGGTAAGAGCCGGACAATCTGCCGTAGAGCGCGGTGCGTACCTTGCCGCCTCGGAGATCCCCCTTTTTGCTGATAAATCCTTCGTTCAGCGGCTTCCTAAAAGCCGGCAATCCCGTACCCGCATCATATTGATCGGTCGAGCTGAATAGAGGGTCGCCGTTCACCACGTCCGCGTAAATCCCCCGGCTTGCGTGATTCCAATACGGATTATCGTAGGCTGGCTCGTCCAAGCCTTCTTGCGTCACCGCGTATTGGATTGCGGTAAGACGCCTGCGCAGCTCATCCTGATCCTCTTTCCGCCTCCAATGCCGCTTCGCAAAAGAATCCCGGCCGGAACCCTCATAATATCGGTTATAGTCGTACCGGTGGGTATTATAGTAGTTCTGATGGACATCCTCCGCGGGATAAAAGGGACCCGCCGGCAGGATCGGCGTCACGATCTTCCCCTTGAACCGGCCGCTAAGCTGCAGGCTGCGCTTGGAGGCTTCCGCATGCTCGCGCTGCTCTTCGCCATGCACGAAAATCGCCGACCGGTAAGATGCCCCGCGGTCCATGAACTGGCCTTCCGCATCCGTTGGATCAATCAAGCGCCAATAGATGTCCAGCAGCCGTGAGTATGGAAATACATCCGGATTAAACCGGATTTGCACGGCTTCGTAATGCCCCGTCGTTTCCGTTCCTACTTCTTCGTAGATCGGATTCTCCGTATGGCCGCCCGTGTAGCCGGAAACCAGGGAAAGGATGCCGGGCAGCTCGTCAAACGGCTTCACCATGCACCAAAAACAACCGCCGGCAAATGTCGCCAATGAGGTCTTGCCGCTTCCATGCTTCAAGGCTATCGCTCCTTTCATCCATCGTTGTCGGTTTCATGTTGATATTAGTGTAGCCTTGAGGACGCAATGGCAGCAAGTTTCATAGGATTTAATTGGTGTAATCGGCGATTTCTCCTCCAAGATCGAGCCAGGAGTGAGAAAGCAACCCGCTTAGGCGCAGGCCTTAGGAGGGGTTGCTTTCGTCGTTTATCGAGGTACGCCGGCCATTTTATTCTTCAACCGTTCCATAGGCGTCCTCCACAGGCCGCTCCAAGCTGCAGCTGGCACCCTGCTGCATACGGATGGAGTAGCCATGGCCTCTGGGGGATATCGTGGTACTCGTCAGAGTTACCTCTCCCAACTGTTTTTCCTCTATGAGGACAAGTGCCGCACGGGACCAGATCCTGCACTCGCCAGCCCTATCTGCCCGAATCTTCACCTCGGTCAGTTCGCCTTCCTCCCAGCGCATGTCGACAACATAGCCGCCGCGGGCCCGCAGCCCCTTCACCTCGCCGCTATTCCACTGCGGGGGCAGCGCAGGGAGCAGCCTTAACTCTCCCATATGCGACTGCAGCAGCATTTCGGCAACGCCGGCAATCCCGCCGAAATTGCCATCGATTTGAAAAGGCGGGTGGCAATCCAGCAGGTTCGGATAAGTCGAGGAAGCCAGCAGATTCACGAGATGCTCATGCGCTTCCGCTCCGCGCTGCAGCCTGGCGTAATAATTGATGATCCAGGCGCGGCTCCAGCCCGTGTGGCCGCCGCCATGCGCAAGCCGCCGCTCCAAGGTCTTGCAAGCCGCCTCGGCAAGCTCCGGCGTCCGGGCAGGATCAATCTGCTCTCCCGGATACAGGGCGAACAACTGCGAGATATGCCGGTGCCCGGGATCGGCCTCCTCGTAATCGTTCAGCCATTCCATGATCCCTCCATGGCGTCCAATCTGCGGTGCCGGAATTTCCTCCAGCGCCGTTTGAAGCTCCCCTAAGAAGGCAGGCTCATCTCCGACGAGATGGCCGGCCTCCAGGCAGGCACGGAATAAAGCCGTCGCAATCTGCCCGTCCATGGCCGGCCCCATGCAGAGGCTGCCGACGGCTCCGTTCGAAAGCACGAATCGGTTTTCCGGCGAAACGGAAGGGCCGGTCATCCGTCTCCCTTCCTCATCCACGGTCATATAATCCAGCAGGAATTCTGCCGCTTCCTTCATGACCGGATACGCCCGCTCCCGCAGGAAATCCGCATCGCCGCCAAACCGGTAATGCTCCCACAGATGAAGGCACAGCCACGCGGCTCCCATCGGCCATACGGTACAGGTCATCAATATCCCTTCGGGCCGGGTTTCTCCCCAAAGATTCGTATTATGATGCGCCGCGAAACCGCGGCAGCCATACATCTCCCGAGCCGTATCGCGGCCATTAGGGAGCATCCGGTCAATCAGGTCGAACAACGGCTCGTGGCACTCCGCCAAGCCCAACAGCTCTGCCGGCCAATAGTTCATCTGAATGTTCACATTGATCGTATACTTGGACTCCCAAGGCGGGGTGAAGCTGTCATTCCATATGCCTTGCAGGTTCGCAGCAAGAGATTCGGGCCTGGAACAGGAGATGAGCAGGTATCGCCCGTACTGCACGTATAACGCGATCAATTCGGGGTCGCTATTTTCCGCGGAAGCACCTTCCGTCTTCACTCTATCCTTCAGCAAATTCAGCCGCCGATCGGTGGGCAGGGACGGCTGGTCGTCTTCTATTCCATTAGGATATTCGACTCGATCCGAAGCGCGGATTACCTCTGTCCCATTCGAAAAGGAAGTTCCACTATCGACACATTCCGTCCTGCCCGCCCCGTTCTTGCCTGTGCCGAGCGTTAGGGAGAACCGTTCAAACTTCTCCCGATACTCCGCCTGATGACGGTTTACCAGCTGCTCGTACGACATGCCTGCCGCACGATCCAGCTGTTCCAGACAGACCTGGACCGGCTGCCGGCATCGAAAGGAAGTTTGGGCTGACAGCAGCAGCGTAACGGAATCCGCTCCTTCTACCGAGAGAAAATCACCGATGGTTTGAACGATTCCCCCCACAGCGGCAGCGCGCAGCGCCATGCCAAAGGAAATGCCGTCCGCACCGCACTCTCCCTCCATCAGCAGGGTGTCATGACGCAATGATGCCGTCCCCCCATCAAAAGGACGGCGCATCAGGTTCGCCGCAAACGTCAGCGCCCCCGGCCTGTCGGCAGACAGGCGAATGACCAGCACGCCATCCGGCGCAGTGGCAAAATACTGCCTGCGAAATCGGATGCCCCGGGACGAATAGGATACGGTCACCATCGACCGCTCCAGATCCAGCTCTCGTTCATAATGCTCCACCGTTTCCTCCCCATCCAGGAATTTGAGCAGCAGATCGCCCAGCGGCTGGTACGGCTGCTCGTATTTCGGGGAGGACGTCATCGCCATTCGGGCTAAATGCTCGGCCTCGGCTTGTCGCCCATCGAAGAGCATCTGCCTGATCTCGCTCAAATACCGAGAGGCGTTAGGATTGCCTCCTCTCCCCGGACCTCCATACCAGAGAGAATCTTCATTTAGCTGCACGCGTTCAAGCGAAGGCTTGCCAAAGACCATGCCTCCCAGGCGACCATTCCCGATCGGCAAAGCTTCATTCCACTCGGCTGCCGGGGAATCGTACCACAACCGCAAGCGCCGATTTGCGGAGATGTCAGACCGCCGCGAAGCGGTTCCATCTATCCCCCCCGTCACCCCGGGCAGCCTCGCAAATTCACGACCTGCCTGATGCCCTTCAAGAGAACTCTCGGCATTACTTCCTGTTGTCTCCCTCTCCATAATCCAACACGTCTCCTTCTTCAAGAAAAAGGGGACGCTCAGCGTTTTCCCTGAACATCCCCTGTTCGCTAAATATGATTAAGGCTGTTCCGGCATATCCAAAGCACCGCCGCCCACCGGCGTTCGGGCCAGATGATCTACCGCTTGCTGCCCCAGGCGATCCTTCAGCTGCTGAATGAATAAGCTCTGGAGCGCAACATGCCGATCGGCATATTCCCAATAGCCGTCCTCGCGAGGTCTTGGATCGTAGGCACTCGGAACGAGCGGCTTCACGTTCAGGCCGTCTTCGGTAGGGATATGCCCGATGACATAGTTTTGGGCAGTTGGGGGCTTCTGGGCGACAAGCCCGCCTTCGGTATTCCACATGACGTAATTCGCGCCGGCCCACCCGTGTCCGCTGCCCAGCCATCCCCGGTCGCGGACGCTGATGCGCGCGCTGACGTTGTCGTACAAACCGCCTGTCGACCAGCGATGGTGCGGCTCGCTTGTATTGTATTCGCGAGTGGCCTTATTGTTGTACATCACGTTCGGCCCTTGCACGCGGCTTTCAATGACGTAAGCATGACGGGAAGTCTCCGTATAATTGCGCTGCACCAGATTTAACTGCCCCTGGATGAAAAAACTGTAACGCCGCCCGCCGGTAATAATGCTGACCATGTCGTGCATTTCGCTGTCCTGCACCGTGACCCACTTGGCCTGCCGCCCGACCTGCACCAAGGCATAGGAAAAATGGTAGCCGGCCACCTCTCGCACCCAGGCATTCTTCACGCTGTTCATCATGATGAAACGTTCTGCATGGTCCTCATCGGAGTAATACGGGGTGTCCAGAACATCGTTATCCATCTTCGTGTCGGTTTTGCTCGGATCAAAATCGGATATGGCGCGCATGTTCTCGATCCCTACCTGCTCGATTCGCGATTCGTCCGTCGCCTTGAATAGCTTGCCCCCGCCCCATTGACGCTCAACGGCATTCGCTAACGGAGCGTCCACCGTAATCCGGTTGCCGTCGATCGCCGTAATCACGCGGTCAAAATCCAGATTGAACGGGGACCACTGCTGCGTTCCTCCGGTTCCTGGCCGCATGTAGATATGATCCATGCCGATTTCATGAATCCAGCGGTCGTTGCCGATCCTCCGGACGATGACGGAATCGCCCACCTGATAGTCAGAGGCATCCTGGACATGGAAGGAACGCGAGCCTGCCGGAACGTGCAGATCCTGGATATCGGTCTCCGTGCCATCCACAATCGTTGCACCATTCGTTCCGCCCACGACGATCAAATTTCTGGCCGTTGTTCCCGTGCCCCGGATGATGGTTCCGTCCTCACTCTTCCCCTCGCCCCTCAGCACGACGCCGCTCGCCTGGATGTTCAGCGATCCGCCGACCAGATACGTGCCCTTCTTCAGCAGCACGGCCCCCCGGAAGCCGTCCGCGTCGCGCGGCAGCTGCGACACCTCATCGATCGCCGCTTGCAGCATCGCCGTATCATCCCCCCCGGTCGGCTGCACGGCAATCCTCGCCTGCACGTCGGGAAGCTTCACCCCGCCGCCCATATAACCGACATTCGAGAAATCGATGATCCGATTTCCTTTATAATCGGGAACATACACCATTCTTCCGTCTTTTCCGGTATATGCGATATGACTCTGACCGTCAGGTATTCCTTTCTTGGGCATGACGGTGTAAAACAAGCTGTCGTAGTAAGTTCCCCCGTCCGCGGCTTGGAACGTCATCCTCACTTCGTGCGTGCCCGGTACCTTCATCCCGCCCGGAAGAGTGATCGATTGACTTATCCCCGTTTGCAGCGGCTTTGTGTCCAGCAAACCTCTGGATTGGCCGTCCTTGAACCATCTGGCGCTAACGGTCCCATCCGTATTCGGAGCAATCGTGACGACAGGCAATGGCTTGCCGTCATCCAGGATCGCCGCCTCGCCGATCTTCTGGACTAACGTCGGATGCGTGAACGAGCTGAAAGCAATATATTTCGCATCCCGGAATTCCTGATCATCCTTCACGACAAACCAGAAATCCGGCGTCCCAACCGTTTGGCCATTAACGCTGATTTCCGCATACATCCGGGTGGCGCCGACCTTGACTCCGGTTACGGAACCGGCTGTATCCACGGCCATGCTGCTCCCCGCAGCATGGTATTGAACCTGGCCTTGAGGCAGCGCAACCCACTCTCCGTTGGCTCGTTTGCCGCGCACCTCCAAGGCCGACGTTTCTCCAATGTCCAAGGTCCGTTCATCATTGTTGTTATAAGGAGTGCCTTCCGGCTTCACGAAAGCCAGCTCCGTTACGTCCGACGGAATCCCTTGATCTCCATCCTGCATATAAATCTCCAACTCCTTAAGCTGAACATTGAGATTTCGGCTGAGCTGCAGAGTCACCCGCACTTGGGAAGCGCTTACGGAATTAAACGCCATGACTTCCTGACCGTCCGCTCGAATGCCCCCATTTTTCGCATAGGCTCTGGTCCAAGACTCGCCGTCAAGGGAATAATCAATCTCGATGCTGCCCAAATTATCTCCCCGGTTTAAGTCCAGGACGACCTGGTTGAGGGACTGCTCGCTCCCCAGATCCACCTGAACATGTACACTCATGTCCTCACGGTCCGTGCTGGCCGGCTGCCAATAGGTATCCTTGCTGCCATCCACGGCTTTCCCGGCTTCACGCCCGCTGATCTCCGAACTGGCCGTTGCCGGCCTATTCATTGCCTGGTTGACCCGCTCCACCCCATCGGCTGCCGCCGTTTCCCCCTGTATTGGCGGATTGCCGAACGAAAACAGCAGAATACCCAGCAGCAGTATGATACTTCCCCTTCTTATCTGTCCGTTACGCTTGCGCACCTGTCTCATCAATCATCACCCATCCTTTGTCTTATGTAGTGATTACGATTCACCGCAATTACAGGATACCCTCCTTTCAAACGCCTCTTGATGCTTCCATGTTAAAACAGCGGCCTCCCGCCAGACCATGCCGTAACTTGCGGAAGGGCCGTGTTTTTTTACGGAGTAACATAACATAAGAAAACACAACCCGGAGCGAACGGAGCCGTATGCTAAGCCTTCCCTTTGTCCGTTACAATGAGGCTGCAATGGGTACGTCATTTTGGTAGCGACAAGGAAGGAGTTTCGTTTATGGATCATGAGCTGTCCCCATCTCTGTCGGCGCCGTTTCATGCTCAGCTTCATTCCCCTGACGGGAATTTGCAGATCACCCTGGAGCAGGCGCATAACGGTCCCCTCTTGTATACGGTTATGAACAAGGGATTCCGGGTTCTTGACAGATCCCCGCTCGGACTCATCACGGACAGATACCAATTTCAGCAAAATATCCGCATCCAGGGGGTTGAGCACAACACGATCACGGAGCGTTACGAGCTGATGACCGGCAAGCAAAAATTGCAGTCTTACGAAGCAAGCGAGCTGGTGCTCCTAACTTCCGTCGAGCATCATCAGGTGAGGATTCGATTCCGCGCTTTTCGAGACGGCGCTGCTTACCGTTATGAGCTGCAAGGAGAAGGTGATATTCGCATTGAGAACGAGATCTCCGGATTCCATCTGCCGGAGGATCGGATGCTTAACGTCTGGGCGCAGCCGTTCATGCGGTGTTATGAACGAACCTATGACCACGCCATGCCGGACGATCTTCGCGGAGGGCATTTCGGCTTCCCGCTCTTGGTTCAATCGACAGAGGAGCAATGGCTGCTGCTGACAGAAGCTGCCGTGGACGGCGGTTATGGCGCCAGTCACCTTGCAGCCGATGAGCAAGACGGCCGGAAGCTTCGCATCTCGTACGCTCCGGATCAGGAAACGCCGATTGCCGCGCAGCTTCCGCTCTCGACGCCCTGGCGCGTCATGATCATCGGATCGCTCGGGGATCTGGTGACTTCATCGGTAACGACTCATCTATGTCCCCCGCCCGTGCTGAAAGACACCTCTTGGATCGCTCCGGGGAGAGCAGCCTGGTCCTGGTACGCGGAGGGCGATTCTTGCGGCGATATGGATGCTCAGCGGCAGCATGTCGATTTTGCCGCCGGAATGGGATGGGAATACGTCGTCGTTGACGGCGGCTGGGAGGGTGTGCTGGATGCGCCTCAGCTGATCGATTACGCGAAGGAGCGCGGCGTCGGCATCTGGCTGTGGACGCATTATCAAGGGCTGAACACGGAGGAACTCCGTGAAGAGAAATTACGCCTGTGGGCCTCCTGGGGTGCGGTTGGGATGAAGGTCGATTTCTTCGACAGCGACAATCAAGAGACGCTCCAGGTCTACGACGCCATCGCCGAATCCGCCGCCATGCACCGGCTAATGGTTAATTTCCACGGATCCACCAAGCCGAGCGGGGAGCACCGGACATGGCCTCATGTGATGACTAGAGAAGGCGTTTACGGCGCGGAATACTACCGGGCGCAGAGTGAAGGCCCGAATGCGGTTCATCTCTGTACCTTGCCGTTTACGCGAAATGTGATCGGATCCATGGACTTTACGCCGGTCACGTTCAGCAGGAGGACCAACACGACCCAAGGACTTCAGCTCGCACTGGCCATCCTCTTCGAGTCCGGCATCCAGCACTATGCGGACGCGATCTCCGTGTTCGCGGACCATCCAGGCAAGCCGCTGCTGGCCGCGGTTCCGGCCGTCTGGGATGAGACGCGGCTGCTGGAAGGTTATCCGGGCCGGTACGTTACGATCGCCAGACGATCCGGCGCGGAATGGTTCGTCGCCTCCATCTGTGCCGCAGGAGGACGAGATGCCCGAATCCCGCTGGATTTCCTTGAAGAACATACGGCATATCAAGCGGTGATCTATCAGGAGCAGGCAGAGCCGGACGAATATCGTTATCGCTCCGTTCTTCCTCCCATTGAGATTCGCACGGAAACCTGCTGCAGCACAGATACGATCACGAAGCGCCTGAAGATATATGGAGGTCTTTCCATCCATCTCACGCCGCTTTGAAATGATCTTTACGGACGGCATGGACGTCGTGGACGCCAATCGTGAAACGTTAACCGATCATAGGTTTCTGCTGAAGGCGCAGAGCTTCAGGGAACCTTCAAAAGCTCGTTCTATGAAACTCTGCGATCCCGAAATGCGACCCGAGAACGCGAGGAACGCTGCCCTTACCTTAAGGACAGCGTTTCTATTTGCACTTCGAGCACAGAGTCTGACCTATATGCCCGGGAAAGGCAGGCCATGCGCTAAACACGCGGCGGACTCGGCATGACCATGCGGATGGTGGTTCCCGTCCCCACGCCCGCGGAGGTTAGGCGTAGTCCGTAACTCTCGCCGAAGACCAGCTGAATCCGGCGATGCACGTTAAGCAGTCCGATGCCTCCGGTACCGCTAAGATTCAGGGAGGATTCCGGCGAATGATTCGTGTGGTCGTGCTCGTAGGACAGCCGTGCCGCAACCTCGTGCAGCTGTTCATCGGTCATGCCGATGCCGTTGTCCGTCACGCTGACCCAGAAAGCATCGTCGCTGCATCCGGCAGAGATGATGATGTGCTGCGAGGCTTCGATGCCGTCCGGAAACGCATGCTGGAATGCATTTTCGATTAAAGGCTGGAGCGTCAAGCGCACCATTTTGTACAGGAGAAGCTCGTGGGGAACCTCGACCCGAAGATCGAATTCCATGTCGTGCCGGTGCTTCATGATGGTCATATAATTCAGCACATGGTTCAGTTCGTTCGCAACCGTAATCTCCTCTAGCGAGGTCAGTAAGGAGTATCGCATCATAAAGCCCAGCGAAGACACCATCTCGGTAATCTCGGACGAGCCTTCAACCTCGGCATAACAGACGATGGTCTCCAGCGTGTTGTACATGAAATGCGGATTGATCTGCAGCTGAAGCGCCTGAAACTCGGCCTTCTGCCGTTCGATGATCGTCTTCTGCTGCTGCAGCTCGGTCTCGTATACCCGCTCGATCAGTTCCGACAGCCGGCTCACCATCAGATTGTACCGCTGCATCATTTCCGTCAGCTCATCCTGCCGCCGTTCAGGAAGGTCCAGGGGAATCCATCGGCCCTGCTCCGTCTGCCGCATCCCGCGGATAATCGTCTGGATCGGCTGGGTAATGGAACGGGTGAAACGGTAAGCAAGCAAACAAGCGGCGACGAGACTGATCAAGCCGATCGTCCAGGCCGTCGTGCGGATATTGGCAATCGGCTGGCGCCACTCTTCCAGCGGAATCGAGGCTACCAAGCGCCATCCGGAATAAGGAGACATCCGGGTCATGAATACCCGCTGCTCTCCATCGACCGTCGTATATTTAAAGGATTCCTCGTCCGCGCCCATAATGGCGGCGGTCAGCTTCGAATCCCGGGCGGGAGACGAAGCGTTGTCCTCCAGCCCTTCGGGCTGGTAAACCACGTGACCGCTGGCATCGGCAATATAGAAGTATCCCCGTTCACCCAGATCGATGCCTTTCCACAGGGAGGACAGCTCCTGGGAGCGCACCTCCATGGCGAGCACGCCTTTTTCCGCCGTGGAAGATAAACCCTTCATCTGTCTAGTCATGCGTATCACGCTGCCGCTGCGTCCCGGAATAATGCTCTCCGTATGAATCATGAGGCCGCTTTCGTCTTTTGTGGCATGGCGGAGCTCCGTCAGCTGCTTCGACTTGTCCTCTTCGCTGAACACCGGCGCCGTAAAGTCCGAGCCGAAGCTGTACGTCGCGTTTCCGTTGTAAGACAAGAGATACATCGTCAGCAGCTCGGGCCCCCGGTCCATCAGGGGACGGAACACCGTATCCTTGATCGTGGAGCTGATGTGATAGTATTCGTAATGGTCCGCCGGGTTCGGCAGATCCACGAATTTCTTCAATTCCCGGTTGGTCAGCAGGGAGATCATCGTCCGGTCATAGGATTTGATGTACAGGTCCGTGTGATTCAAGGCATTCTGCACGATTTGCGACAGATGCCGATCCAGCTGCCGATCCAGCTCCGCGGAAGAACGAGCGTACGTGACGATGCCGATCAATAACGAGGACAGCGCTATGATCGATACGCAGTACAGGAAAAGCTTGCGATACAGTTTATTCTTCATCCGTTAAATCCCAGCATCGTCCGATATTCCGTCGGCGTGTGTCCCGTTACCTTCTTGAACATCTTCGTAAAATGGGGATAGTCCTCGTAACCGACGTTTGCCGCCACGTCGATGATCCGCATATGCGGCAGCGCAAGCAGCTCCTTCGCCCGTTCCATCCGCCGGTGAATGCGGTACCGGACAAAGGTTTCATTGGTCATTTTTTTAAACATCGCGCTAAAATAGGTCGGCGTATACCCCGCCATCTCCGCCACTTCCTCCAGCGTGATTTCCTCGGACAGATGCGTGTCGATGTACGCTTTCACTTCATCCAGCGGATTCTTGAAATTCCCCCAGCGCTGGGTCACCAGATCGGCCGTCATCCGCTTAACCCTCAGCTCGAATTCATTCAGCAGCTGTTCCTGGGCCGCATGATGGCCGATGGGTTCGATCACGGAAACCTCCATATACCCCTTCGATACCAGTCGCCGGAAAATCATCCCCACTGCATCATCCAGCAGCTGCTGAAGCTGCGGGACGCTAAGCCCCGCTGCCTGCAGATGCGCCCTCCAATCGACCAACAGCTCATCCAGCCGTTCCGTCTGCAGCATCCATATTTCCTGCCCGATGTTTTCAATCCAATCGACGTAGGAAGCCAGGGAGACAATGCCTTTATTGCGATGTTTTACGATCGCGTCAAAGGTCTGGTGCAGCACCACGCCCGTCACCGGCTTCAGCAGATAATGCTTCACCCCGTAAGCCAGGCACTGCTGCGCATATTGGAATTCGCCGTAACCCGAGATGACGATGATCTGAATATGCCCATACAACTCATGCAGCTCCTGGCACAGCTCCAGCCCGCCCATTCGGGGCATGCGGATATCGGTCAGCAGCACATCCGGCTCGGTCTCCTTGATCATCGAGAGCGCATGCTCGCCGTTTACGGCCGTATCGATGGCGTCAAACTGCAGGCGATAGGTTTCCGCCATCTTGACCAGCCCTCTTCGGATGACAGGTTCGTCGTCAGCAATCAACAACCGCATTATTTTCAGCCTCCTGTATGTAGAAGAATTAGGGATGAGGCAATCATGAAATGGAACAAGAAGGTATCCGCGAGCGGCTGCCATGCATGGCAGACCGGCGGATACCTTGAAATTTTATTTATTCACTCACTTCATTTAAACGCTTACATATTGGATTCATTGTACAGGATTTTCGGGATAAACAGGAGATGTCCTGCTGCCTATCTTGCATGTTATCTTGTACGATCCACGACATTCTCCTTGTTCTTCCAGCGTTCCGTCGCTTCCTTGATGATCTCGTCCCCGCCCTTGGCGCGATATTCCTCGAGCACCTTCGGCCATTCGGATATCGGCTGCTTGCCGTAGATCATCTTCACCATGCTGTCCAGAATGAATTTCGGTCCCGTATCCCCGGTCGAGGCCAAATCCGGGAACTTGGAGAAGCTGTTCAGGTTCGCCGTAAAGGTAATGCCGCCGCGGCCTTCATTGCTGAGCACGTCGCTGAACGCCGTAATGACATCCTGGCCGTCCTCGGTCAGGGCCGTCTGCTTCTTGTTGTAGGTCAGCTCATGCACGAACCACAGCTGGTTGGCCCGGAACCCCGCTTCGTCCACTTCTTCCTTTTTCACGGGCCATGTATAGTTGACCTTGCCGTCCTCCATTGTGTAGTTCTCGCCCTCGATCCCGAAGGAGAAGAACATATCGGCTTCCTCCGTCAGCATCCAGTCGAGGAATTTAATGATTTCGATCGCTTTTTCCTTACCGACCTTGTTGTTGATGTAATACGTGGTCGAGATCGAGCTGTACAAGCCGAGGCCGCCCTTGCCGTCCGAGCCCGTCGGCGAAGGATAGATATCCACCTTCATCGAAGGATCCACTTCCTTCAGCTTGGCGCGGAACCCGATCAGCCCCTCGCCGTTGGACGCCCACATGCCGGCTTTGCCGGAATTGATGTTCCGGCCGTAATCCTCCTGGGACAGGGAAGCGAAATCCTTCGGGATCAAGCCTTCGTCGTACATCGTCTTATACGTCTCCAGCGCCTTGGTCATGTTCTCGACATCGAAGAACTTCGGCACGACTTCCCCGTTCAGCTCCATGAACTGGAACGGCAGCACGTCGTATGCCCCAAGGAAGGTATCCGCGTATTTAAAGCCCTCCCGGTATTGGAACGGATGCTCTACGCCCAGTTTCTTGAAGGCGCGCAGCATATCCAGATACTCTTCCACCGTCTTCGGCGCTTTCTGGATGCCAGCCTTCTCCATCAGATCCGTACGGATAAACGTGGCGCGGCGCGACGGGTTCTCCAGCCAGGCCGGAATGCCGTAGATTTTGCCGTCGTACGATACTTCCTCCCATGCCGCCGGGGTGACCATTTTCATCAGATTCGGCGCATACTCCTTAAGGAGGTCATCCAGCGGCATGAATACGCCCGCTTCCACCGAGCCTGACATGGAGCCCGTCGTCGGCCCCCCGCGCATATTGCCGACCACGTCCGGAATTTCGTTGCCTGCAAACATCAGACTCATCTTCTGATCAAATTCCTTGTGGGACATCAAGCGAATATCGAGATCGGTGTTCGTCATCTCCTCCAGCTTCAGCACCCATTTGTCCTTGTTGATGTCGGGTGACGATTCGATGTAGGTGTTGCCGCCCGTGGAGAATGAAATCGAGAATGCCAGCTTGCTGGAAGCCGTGCCCTGCTCGTTCCCTTCCGGCTTGGTATTCCCTTCTCCTTCTTCCGCTTTCCCCCCGCACCCCGCAAGCAGTGTCATCATCATGACACCGATCAGTAAGACCGTCCAACTTTTTTTCATCAACCTCTCCCCTTTTCGCAAAAATAGACAAGTGGTTCATTCATGAGGTAAGCGCTTTCGTAAAATCCATTTCATCGTAGCTCATAATCCTCATGCGCAGAATTGGCGTTCTTATTATGGATTTGTGTTCTTTTACGATCAGGATTTGATCGAACCGATCAGCATGCCCTTGATAAAATATTTCTGCAGGAACGGGTATACCAGGATGATCGGCAGCGTAGCGATGACGATCGTGGCCATCTTGATGCCCTCCGGGGACATGTTGGCCAAGTTCTCGAACGTGGTGTCCATCTCTCCCATCTGATCGGTGATCACGATTTCCCTCAGGCGAACCTGCAGCGGAAACAGCTTTCGGCTATTGATATAGTATAGAGCGGACGAGTACGAATTCCAATGCGCAACGGCGTAAAACAGTCCCATCGTCGCCATCACCGGCTTGGATAGCGGAAGCACGATGCTTGATATGATCCGCAGTTCTCCGCACCCGTCGATCCTTGCCGAGTCGATGATCTCATTAGGCAGATTCATGAAGAAAGAGCGCATGATGAACAGGTTGTACGCGCTGATGGCGCCTGGAATAATGAGGGCCCAGACCGTATCCAGCATGTTCAGCGATTTAATGAGCAGATAGTTTGGGATGAGCGGCGCACTGAAAATAAAGGTGATCAGCACGAGCATGAGAATGACTTTCCGTCCCCGATATTCGTTGCGCGACAGCGGGTAAGCCAGCGAAGCCGTCGCGATTAAGTTGATTCCCGTTCCCACGACGGTCACGAATACGCTGATCATAAAGGAACGCCATACCGAGGTATCGTTCAATACGATGGCGTAGTTGGAGAGCGTAAACTCAACCGGCCACAGGCCGACGTCCCCCCTGGAGATGGCCAGATCGCTGCTGAGCGATTGCGCCGCTACGTGCAGGATCGGAAAGATCATGGCCGCCGACACGACGGCCAGGAAGATATAGTTGAACATTTCAAATACGAATTCGCCTGTTGATCGTTTTATCATGTTTTCGGTCACCTGCCTAGTATAAGGAATTTCCGGTCGTTTTGCGGCTTATGGCGTTACCGCCCACAATGAGCAGCAGCCCGATGAGAGATTTGAACAGCCCGATGGCCGTGGTGTAGCTGTACTGCTGTCCAAGCAGACCGACGCGATAGATGTACGTATCCAGAATGTCGCCCTTGTTCTCGTTCAAGGCGTTCAGGAACACAAACACCCGTTCAAACCCAAAATCGAGGAAGTTGCCGATGTTTAGCAGGAACAGAATCATGATCGTGGGCAGAATCGACGGAATCGTAATCGCCAAGGTCTGGCGCCAGCGGTTCGCACCGTCTACGCGTGCAGCTTCGTACAGGTCCGGATTGATTCCGGCCAACGCCGCCAGGTAAATAATCGTTCCCCAGCCCGCTTCCTTCCAGATGCCCGAGCCGATCAGAATGCTGCGAATGTAGCTTTCCTCGCCAAGGAAGTAAATCGGTTCGAGTCCCACCCACATCAGGATCTGATTGATGATCCCCGTGGTCGGAGACAGAATGCCCACCGCAATCCCCCCGATAATGACCCAGGACAGGAAATGGGGCATGTAGATGACCGTCTGGAGCACCCGCTTATACAGGACAAGACGAATCTCGTTCAGCAGCAGGGCCAGAATGATCGGTACCGGAAACGCGAATACGATGCTGTACATCCCGATCAGCAGGGTGTTCCAGAAAATCCGCAGAAACTCCTCGTACTGAAACATCCGGTAGAACTGGTCCAGCCCGACCCAAGGGCTCTCCCATATGCCTTTGAATAAGTTGTACTCCTGAAAAGCCATGGCACTGCCGAATAAAGGGACGTATTTAAATACGAGAAAATAGAGGATGCCCGGAATCGAGATGAGGTATATCGCCTTGTACTTGCGAAAGCTGGATAACCATTCCCGGCTCCGCGCTGACGGTGTTAGCCGCGTGCTTGGGTTGATGTTCGCCATAAGGACCTCCCGTTGTAAGTTTGCCTTCGTATTCATCCTATAAGCGGAGCGCTTCGCCAACAATGGCGGCATTTGTTTGTCGATGTGTTTTTTTACGATTGTGTTTGTAGAGGGCGGTACGAAAGGGGTGTAACACAAAAAAGAACCCTTTAGGGAACCCGGGTCTAATGCGGCCAAGTTTCGCCAAAGGGCTTATGAGGCATGGACACAGGTCTACTGTGTCCATGGGGAACAACCTTGTCCGTCGTTTTACGAACCTCGCTCGTTTACGATGCTCGGTTCGGTGTCGCAGGACGACGGTCTGCCGGTTGGCAGGAGAGATCCGATGGATCATCTGGATCGTAAATATACCACCGTGCGGCTTCGTGGGATAAAACAAACTCATCCATCTACTCGCACCGGAAAAGGATAACCTATTCTTGCTCCTTCTTCTCAATCTCCCGAATCGGAATCGCCATATTCCAGGTTTCCGTGCAGTCGTGAAATCCGTTGGTTCCATCCGAGGTCGCTGCGAACATCCAGGACGGACGACCGTCCTCCATGAGCAAAAACGGCCGTTCCAGGTTGCCCATCAGCCGCTCAGCGCCATCGTCCCACAACACCCTGCGGGAATACGCCGGCTCCCCTGGCCGGGTTGTCATCTCCCACTGCTCTCCGTTCTCCGACCACGCATGGACCCCGCTATAGCGCTCTCCGCAGATGGAGCCGTCCATGTCCTTGGCAATCATCTCGTACCCGCGTGCCGTACGCCAAATGAAGGGATCTTCAATATGAATGGCCGGCGGAAACAGCGGCTCAGGCTTACGGGCGTATGGACCGTATACCGATTCCGCGCTGGCCAAGCCCAGCTGCATGTTGCCATAGGTATGCCCTTCGTAGGGTCGGGATTTATAGATCAGCTGCACCGAGCCGTCGGCATGAACACAGGGTGCCGGATTCGACACGAAAAAGCTGTCAAACTGATTCGGACGGGGAAGCAGAACCGGAAGATCCCTTCGTGTCCATGGGCCGGTTACGGAAGGGGCGGTTGCTACGCCGATCCGTTTGTTGGCTCTAGCCACCACGGCGAGCGGATCATTCGGCAGCAGCACCTCCCCTTCCTCAGGCAAAGGAAACGGGAACGTCGTGCCCATATAATAGAGCACATACGTGCCGTCCACCTTCACGATATGCGGATTGTGCACGCTGCAGCCGTCCCAATAGGCCGGAGACCGGGTCCCAAGCACCGTCTCCTCGAACACGTACGGTCCGGCCGGATGGTCGGCGGCCGCACGGACGATCTCCGAGGCCGCAAGCCATCCGGGATGCATGGGCAATGACTTCGGCCAACGCGAAGCAAACATATGGTAGCGGCCATCTTCGCCCCGGATGACGCTGCCGCACCAGACCCAATATCCCGGCATTCGAAAGCCTCCTGCAACCGGTGCAGGATCAAATACGATTTTCATTGATTCCTCACTCCCTCTCCATGGGCAGCAGCGTAACCCTGCGCAAATTCATCAAAGCATCCGATGCCAGCGATATTCCGCGGACTTCAAGACGGTGTATGCCTGCCCGGCGAATCGTCAGTCGACCGATCTCAAATTCTCCCCAGCACCCGTCCACGCCCGTATCGTATACGGTACAAGCCAGCTTCTGTTCATCCAGGGACAATTCAAAGCGTCCCCCCGCCTGAGCCGCTGAGGCGGACAAGGTGACGATGATTCGGCAGTGGACGGGCGCTTCTTCTTCCGAACGAAACGCCCATTGAACAGCCGCATTGGGAGCGGTCCACCCGGTAACGCCGTCATGCCCTCTTTTTCCGTTGTCGCAGCGCAGGCCGTCGCCCTCGATAACACCATCATATGCCCAGAACGTATTCGGCATTTCAGATATGAATCTAGGAGTCCCGTTGCTCTCCAATTGCTCCCCGTTCAGCTTCAGCTCAAGCACAGTCGCATAGGCGTCCTGAGATACCGAACGAACATCAATCTGCCAGTCCCACGGTCCAAGCTGTCGGATCGGCAGGCGGTCCTCCTTCGCCTTCGCTCCGATAGGCCTCGCATATTGAACTCCGTTTGCAAGACCGGGCAGGATCAAATAACCGTCCTGCGGCCAATCTCTAACCAGCAGATACAGGCTGCTCTCTTCCGGCTTCCATGTGCAGTAGCCCCACTGCGGCGTACCGATCGGACTGCCGCACGTGCCATATATGGCCTCGCCGTTCCGCTCCAGGAAGCTGCCCACCGTCTCCAGCAGGCTTCTCGACGTCTCGTCAATCGCCCCGTTGCCGAGCGGGCCGACATTCAGTACCAAATTGCCGTTCGCCGCTGCCACGCGCAGCAGCTGGTCGATCAATTCCTCCGGACTCTTCCAATGGTCATCGCCATACCGGAATCCCCAAGAATCATTCAGCGTATGAATCGACTCCCAGTCCTGCTGCACCGGATGGAATCGCAGCTGGTTATCATGCGGATTCCCGTAATCCGCAAAGCGGTCATCCCGGAGCCGCTTGTTAATCAGGCAATCCGGCTGCAGCTGGCGTACCCGATCATGGAACCACACGGCGTGTTCGTCGCTGATCTTATGGCCGCAATCAAACCACATCAATCCGATCGGGCCGTAATCGGTCAGAAGCTCCTCGACCTGGGGAAGAGCCTTCTCGTGAAGGTAACGCTCAAACCGTTCCCGCTTATCCTGATCGTCGATCCAGTCCTCCAGCAGATCCCATGCGCCGATATTCCCCGGGTAATCCAGCGTGTTCCCCTGCGAATCCGGGTGATGCCAGTCCATGGCGTGAGAATAGTAAATCCCGAGCCGAATCCCCTCGGCCTTGCATGCCTCTGCCAGCTCCTTGATCGGATCTCTCGGGAAATTCGCATGCCGGGTAATCGAATAATCGCAAACCTTGGAATCGTACATGGCAAACCCGTCATGATGCTTCGCCGTCACGATGAGGTATTTGGCCCCCGACCGCTTGGCCAGCGCTACCCATTCATGCGCATCGAACCCCTCCGGGTTCATCCTGGCTGCAGCTTCCGCATACTCAGCTACAGGTATCTTCCCCCTGAGCTGGATATGCTCCGCATAATTCGCATCCACTCGCTCGCCCTTCCACATCCCGCCCAGCATCGAATAAGGCCCCCAATGCACAAACAGCCCAACGCGCGCTTCCCTCCACCAGGCTATCCGACGGTTGCGATCTTGGTCATTCCCCCGTTGACCGTCTGCGATCACATCCGAGGGGTCTTGCTCCAATCCGGCCCCGTCCATGTATTCATCCCGCTTCATGTTGGTCCCTCCTCACCTGCCAGTTAACGGTCCGACAGTCTAATAACCTTCATTATAGAAGGTACGCTGGTCCGACCACTTTGTTTTTTTGGGTTGAGGTTGTGTTTTGTTGAGGTGGGCGCTATTGAAACGTCAAACCAACAGACCCGTCATGACCGGCCTGTTGGTTTTTGTAGATGGTATAAGTTCTAACACCCTACACACCTTGCTCCCTTACACCTTGATTCGGTGATCATTCAACAGCTTGCTATTCCGGTAATAGTCATGAATCTGCTGCCGTTCTTCCTCTGTCAATTGCTTCAAAGGCTGGCGTACCTTCGGCGAGGACAATACTCCCTGAAGGAACAGGACATACTTCTCATACGCAATCACGTCAAACCGTACCATGTGAGATACGACCTCATTCGCTTTCGACTGCAAAGACTGAAGAAGCCCCATATCCGGTCTCTCCATAGTGCTAATTAGAGCGTGCATTTGAACAAAGGGCTCGGGCATCATATTGAAGGTGCTTCCGATCGCGCCGTCGGCTCCAGCATAAGCTCCGCTTAAATATACCTCATCATGCCCGTTATAGATCATGAATCGCTCTCCGCATAACGCCCGGATCTGCTGCATCTCGAACAGATTCAGCGAGGTGAATTTCACGCCCAGACATTGGGAATTACGGCTCATGTGAGTGTAAAAATCCATGGTCAGACTTACGCTGGTAGCACCCGGATAATGATAAACGAGCATGGGCAGCGGTACGGCAGCCATGATTGTTTCATAATGTTCCCGGATTTCCTGCATCGTTACTTTATAATAGAACGGAACAACAGCCGATACGGCATCCACGTGTAGGGCTTGGGCATGACGGGCAAGCTTAACCGACTCCATGGTACTAATGCAGCCGATATGCGCGATAACGGCGACTCGGCCGCTCGTGGTCTTTACGACCGACTCGAGAACTTGCTGTCGTTCTTCCGTCGTCAGAATAAATCCTTCCCCTGTGCTTCCGCCAACGTAGAAGCCTGTAATTCCCAGCGAGATTTGATGTTCAACCAAACGGGACAACGATTCGAAATCAATCGATCCGTCCTCATGCATCGGGGTCAATAGTGCCGTAAATATGCCTTTAAATTTGCTACGTTCTTCAGATATCAGGTTCACAAAAAGTCCCCCCTCAGGTTTACATTGATTTCAATAAAAAATCATCTTCAAAAAAGCTATACCCGCGAATTTGCGCTTTAGGCGCATCGTCCGCAATATATTGCACGACATAAATTTCCCCGTCCTCGAACTGGACCCAGCCCGAATACCCAAGGTCTGCAACCGGACTCCGGTCATAATCAATCGGCATAATTCTCGTCCATTGCTCCCGCCGCTCTATCGCTTTGGCCGATTCCTGATCCGTAAGAGCAGCAAAGAAGTTCTGTGTCCAGGTGCCAAGCCAGCCCTTACCGCCTTGCATGAAGCGATACGCAATCATAATGTTTCCGCTCTGCAGCATCCCTGCAACGGGACGATGACAACCGGGTAAAGGTACACGGTACGGACCGCTCCAGGTCTCGCCCTGATCTTGGGATATCGATTTATAACAATCCAATCCCTGCCCGGAATTCTCGCGGAGGAACGCAACCAATGTTCCGTCCGGGAGTGGAA
Organism: Paenibacillus sp. HGF5; assembly: GCF_000204455.1. Taxonomy (NCBI): domain Bacteria; kingdom Bacillati; phylum Bacillota; class Bacilli; order Caryophanales; family Paenibacillaceae; genus Paenibacillus; species Paenibacillus sp. HGF5. Next base: position 65,623 of record NZ_AEXS01000150.1, read on the forward strand.
GTATGCTTCCTTCGCACAGCTTCAGATCCGGATGAGAAGCCACAGTAATGGGTCCCACCCAGTCCGTGCCTTGATTATCGGAATACCACAGCCGCTGCTCGCTTACTCCCGAGTCCGGATTTCGTTCATGGGCCGACAGCAGCCATCGTCCGGTTGCCAGCTCACACAGCTTATCCGGTACGATGCCGGTGACGGGCGTTTCCATAGGCTCTGACCAGTTATTCCCCTCGGCGTCTCCAATCCATATATAATTACGGCCCCCGTTCTCCTTTTTCGCCGATATTAAATCTGCCACGATAACCAACCGATCGTCCCGAAGCCTCGATATGCGTGCACAATTCCAATACGGAAGTCCGTTCGTCAATGATGTGAACGGTTTTTTGTCACTCCAGGTTCTCCCCTTGTCCTTACTCTCCGTCAGCATCAGGCGTGTAGCCGACCGGTCTCCGTGATGAGTGCATTGGGAAAATACGCATACCAGCTTGCCCGCTGCCGTAAGCGTCACATCCGGCCATGCCTCATACCATTCCGTGTCTCTGCTGATTGCAAACCTTTCAATCGCCATCATGTTCATCCTCCCTATTGATCATTCTCGCTACTTCGATGGTTACCGTCTTATTCGTTGTATGTCCTGCATGATCTCTTGCTTCATAAGTGATGCTGTAAACCCGCTTCTGTCCGCCCGGGTTGTTTGCGGCCATCAGCTCAAACGACGTGTCCCCGGTTCCAATCTCCGCACCGCGGACCATTGAACTTGGATCCGGCACGCCGTTGCCGGTAACGGATATCAGCACAACGGAGGATATGCCGGAGGATTCATCCACGGCGTCGATCCCTATCTCCACTGGCACCCATTTGCGGTTGGGCGGCCAAATAACGTCACGGTTCGGAGTGATCGTGAGCTTTGGTTCCGACTTGTCGATGGCCAGTGTAAGATTGCGAACCTCCTCCACATTCCCGGCCCCGTCCCGGCTCCGGTACTCCAATGTTGTGATCCCTTCCGCAGAAACGTGGACCTCTCCTTCATAAGTTTTCCATTCCCCGCCGTCCAGCCGATACTCCGTACCCGCTACCCCGGATTCTTCATCTGTTACCGTTAACTCCACCGTTACATCGGTGGTGTACCATCCATTTACTCCACTCGGCTCATCCGGAGTGACTATAGCTTTCGTTATCGGCGCTGCCGTATCGGATGGCGGCTGATATAACTTCCGGACGTCGGAAGGATCCAGCGCGTGATGATAAATCCGCAAATCGTCCAAGCTGCCGTTCCAATCGCGATTCGCCGCGGCACCCTTATCAAAACCGACGAATGGCGGAGCAGCTTCGTTCGTTACATTCATCGCGGAACCGTCGAATCTCGCCGACGTCGCCGCCAGTTGACCGTTCACATAGATGAGCAAATTGCCGCCTTGCCGAACCCCCGCAACATGGGTCCATTCCCCTGTTTTAACTAGACCAGACGGGGTCGCAATACCGATCTCCCTGTTTAACGGCAGTCCGTTCATATTCATCCGGACCGAACCATTCTGTTCAACCGACATCCACCACTGCGGAACTTCCCGGCCCGCCGTACCGTACCACATCAGCAGGTGCCGCTGCCGAGACAGCGTCTCCGGGTTGACCCAGGCCGCAAAGCTAAAATCGTCGGTTCCAAAATGGAGATCCTGAGCTTGGGTGATCTTCGACGTGAGAACGCTGCAAGGC